>JAJZSH010000321.1 GCA_021822005.1 Deltaproteobacteria bacterium
TGAGCTGACCCGCTGGCAGGATGCTGCTGCCGCCTGCGGCTTGAAGCTGGAAGGCTACCTGCGCCGCCGGGAAGTGGATGAACCATTGCCCTGGCAGCACCTTCGCGTCGGGGTTCGGGATGACTTCTTCGCCGAGGAATACGCCAAGGCCCTGCGGGAAGAATATACCCCGGACTGCCGGGTGCATGGCTGCCAGCAATGCGGGGTCTGCGACCTGAAAACCCTCAAGCCCGTTGTCCATCGTGGCAAGAACGTGGAGGTCATGCCGGAACCGGCTTTAAGCGAAGCGCCTCCGCCGGATATTTCCCCGGCCAAACAGCCCATCCGCCCGCACTTTCTCTACAAACTCACCTATGCCCGGCTGGGCAATGCCAGGCTGCTCAGCCATCTGGAACTGCTCCAGGTTTTTTTCCGGGCCTTCAGCCGGGCCAAACTGCCGCTTAATTTTTCCCAAGGGTTCAATCCGACCCCCAAGGTTTCCTTCAGTCCGGCCCTGCCCCTGGGCACGGAAAGTCTGGCGGAAGTTGTCCTGATTGATCTCTGGGAGCCGCTGTCTGATCTCGGCGCCTTTGTAGCGGCGATGAACAGGCAGCTTCCCGAGGGACTTGCCGTGAGTAAGGCGGTGCTGGCCGGCAGGGAACATACGGGCACCATGGTCACCACCTACCATCTCCGCCTGCCGGCACTGCCCGCCCAGGAGGAGCTGGACCGGGTCATGGCCCAGGAGAGTCTGCCGGTGGCGGTTCTGCGCAAGGGCTTGGAAAGGCAGCTCGATCTGCGGCCCCTGCTGCACAACCTCCGTCTGACCCCGGAAGGCCGGCTGGAGCTGTCCTTGTTCAGCGCGCCCGGACAGCCGGGCGGCAAGCCGCTTGAGGTGGCGGCCAAGCTTTTCGCTCTGCCCGAAGAAGAGATCCGCCGGGCCAGGGTTTTGAAGGTGGCGAGCGAGCCGTATCTGGTAAATGGAAAGTGAAGAGTGAAAAATGAAAAGTTGTTGGTTTCGTAATGACTAAAAGAAGGTAACGACAAGGCACGGCGCCGCAGAGATAACGGGAAGAAAAAGCCTGAATCTTTGCGCTTTTGCGCCGCTGCGTTATTTTTTGATTTTTACAATTTACCTGCCTGGGGAGAGTCATGTCTACCGAACTGCTGATCAACGCCACACCCTACGAGATCCGGATTGCCCTGGTGGAACACGGCAATCTGGTGGAATTTTATCTGGAGCAGCCTCGGGAGAAGGGGCTGGTGGGCAACATCTACCGGGGCAGGGTTGTCCGGGTTCTCTCCGGCATGCAGGCGGCCTTTGTGGATATCGGCTTGGACCGCACCGGCTTTCTCTATGTGGATGATGTCCATATCAGCACCGATGATTTTGAAAAGCGTCTGGCCAAAAGCGACCGGGTCGAGGACTGCGGCGGCGGCTGTTGCGGCAATGAGACCCCGGAATCCCTCTGCCGGCGCACCCCCGGCCTGAACATCGGCGATCTGCTTACCGAGGGGCAGGATATCCTGGTGCAGATCTGCAAGGAGCCCCTCGGCACCAAGGGGGCCAGGCTGACCTGTAATATTACCCTGCCCTGCCGGAACCTGGTCTTCATGCCCATGACCGATCATATCGGGATTTCGCGCAAGATCGAAGACGAAACCGTCCGCAAGCAGCTCCGTCAGGACATTGAAACCCTGCGGCCGATCGGCGCCGGCTTCATCGTGCGGACCGTGGCCGAGAACGCCACCAACGAGGATCTTGAAGCGGATATGGAGTTTCTCCTGCATACCTGGGGGGAGATTCAGGATATCGCGGCCAAGGCCGCGGTCCCGAGTCTGGTGTATGAGGATCTTGATATTACCCTGCGGGTGGTGCGCGATATCTTTTCTCCAGAGGTGGAGCGGGTTGTGGTCGATGACCGGAAAACATTCAACCGGGTGCAGCATTTTGTGGAAACCTTTGCCCCGCGCCTGCATGGTCGGGTGCAGCTCTCGGAAAGCCCGATTCCCCTGTTTGACGCCCATGGCGTCGAGATGGATGTCAACCGGGCCCTCGATAAAAAGATCTGGCTCCGCTGCGGCGGCTACATCATCATCGAAACCACAGAGGCCCTGACGGTTGTCGATGTGAACACCGGTCGTTATGTCGGAAAAAACGGTCTTGAGGAAACCATCTTCAAGACCAATATGGAGGCGGTGAAGGAAATCGCCTATCAGCTCAGGCTGCGCAATATCGGCGGCATTATCATTGTCGATTTCATCGACATGGAAGAGGAGATCCACCGGGAGGAGGTCTTTTCCGCCTTCAAGGAGGCGGCCAAAAAGGACAAGAGCCGGATCAACATCCTCAGGGTTTCCGAGTTCGGCCTGGTGCAGATGACCCGCAAGCGCAACCGGGAGGATCTGCGGCACATGATGTGCGAGCCCTGCCTCTACTGCCACGGCGACGGCATGTTGAAATCGAGCCGGACCATCTGTTATGAGATTTTCCGCAAGGTGGAGCGCGAGGCCAGAAAGATATCGGCAGACAATGTCACGCTGAAGGTGCACCCGAGGGTGGCGGCCATGATGCTCAAGGAGGAGGCTGCGACCATTGACTATCTCCAAGGCTCCACGGGCAAGCAGATCATCATTGAGCCGGTCAGGGAGATCCATCTGGAAAAATACGGGATCCTCTGGGGCAGGGAATAAACGGTCAGGCCGCGGACTTGCAGAAGAGTGACGCGGGGACGGGTTTTGCCGGATTATGGGAATATTCTTGCTTGACAAATCAGCCCTGCATGGTATTAAGATCGGTTTCACGCACCAGGCGAGATTGGCTTGCCAAGCCGGTCTTGTCCGGTGGTTTCCGGCATCGATCGAGGCCATTGAGGTGCGGGTCAAAAAAAGAAGTGTTGTTCACCGAGTCGGCTGGCATCAGCCGTTTGTCTGTTGAAGAGTTCAGTTGTTGGAGGAATTATGTACGCAATCATTCGTACCGGCGGTAAACAGTATCAGGTTGCACTTGGCGAACGTGTC
>JAJZSH010000322.1 GCA_021822005.1 Deltaproteobacteria bacterium
AGCCAAGGTGGTGGTCAACATCGCCAGCAAGATCACCGGGCGGCTTGCCGAGGTCAGCGCGGATCAGGGGGATCTGGTCAAGCGCGGGCAGGTGCTGGCGAAACTGGACGCCACCGAGTTGCAGGCCCAGGCCCAACAGGCCGCCGCCACGGCGGAGAAAGCCGCCGCCGCAATCGCCCTGGAGCAGGCCAATCTGCAAAAGGCCCAGGCCGGCCTGCTGCTTGCCGAGAAAAACAGCAAGCGTTTCAGCGCCCTGGCCGCCAAGGAACTGGTCTCCACCCAGGAGGCGGAGCAGTATGAAACCGCCTTCCTGGTCGCCAGGCAAGAGGTCGCCCGCGCCGCTGCCGCCTTGAACTCCGCCGGTCGGGAAAGGAGCGCCGCCACCGCCGCCATGGCCGCCAGCCGCTCCCGGCTGGACGACGCCCTGATTCTGGCGCCGGAGGACGGGGTCATTATCCGGCGGGACCTTGAACCGGGAGCCACGGTAACCGCAGGACTGCCGATCTTCCTGCTGGCCAACCCCGACACCGTCTGGGTCAAGGCCAATGTGGATGAGTCGCAGCTCAAGGGAGTGGCGCCCGGGCAACCGGCAACCATCACCCTCCGTTCCGCGCCGGGCGAAAAATTTCCCGGCCAGGTGGCTCGCCTTGCCTGGGAAAGCGACCGGGTCACCGAAGAGCTTGAGGTGGACGTGGCCTTCACCCCACCTCTTAAAAATTTTCGCCTCGGTGAGCAGGCGGAGGTTTTGATCTCGGCCAACACCAGACAAGAAGAGCCGTCCATTCCCAAAGCCGCGCTGATCACCAGGGGAAACCAGCGCGGGGTCTGGACGGTGGCGGGCAACCGGTTACAATTCCGGGAGGTTGTCACCGGCCTTGAAGACAGCCACTTTGTCGAGATCACCAGCGGCCTTGCCGACCAGGAGGCCATCGCCCTTGCCGCGCCCGAACAGCTGCAGAAATTCAGCAACGGCCGGAAGGTTCGGGTGCGCAAATGAATCTGGCGCTTCGCGACATCCGCCACCACCGGAGCCGCTTCATCCAGACCTGCATTGGCATCGGCATGCTGCTCGGGGTGGTGATGAGCATGAGCGGCATCTACCGGGGGCTGTTCGCCGACGCCACCGGCATCCTGAGCAGTACGGCGGCGGATATCTGGGTGGTGCAGCAGGACACCAGCGGCCCCTTTGCCGCCACTTCCCGCATTCCGGAGGATATCAAATACCGGATCCGGGCGGTTCCCGGAATCGCGCAGGCCTCACCCCTGTCCTTCCAGAATATCCAGAGCGAACGGCAGGGCAAGCCCTTCCGTTTTTTCCTGGTCGGCTATGAGCAGGGCGGCCTGGGCGGGCCAGCAAAGATCATTGCCGGACGCGCCATTGGGCAGAAGCATTATGAAATCGTGGTGGACCGGGCCATGAAAATCCCGGTGGGCGAAAAACTGCGGCTGGCAGGCGACGACTATACCGTGGTGGGAATCACCGCGAAGATGGTCTCCTCGGCAGGCGATCCGGTGGCCTATGTCACCCTGGCCGACGCCCAGAAAATCCAGTTCAAGGACGACGACAATGCCATCCGCAACAACCGGGCCAAATTGACCGCGCAGATAAACCGCCTGCCCCTCCTTTCGCCGGGTCAGGCCAAGCAGCTGACCCCGCGGATCGCCGAGATCACCGGCTCGACCCATATCGCCAACACCGTGGTCGCCCGTCTGGCGCCGGGGGCCAATCTCGCCGAGGTGCAAGAGCGGATCAGCCGCTGGAACCACTTTCGCCCCCTGACCGTTGCCGACCAGGAACACATCCTCACCGAGGGCATGATCAAGAAGGCCAAGATGCAGCTTGGCCTGTTCCGGGCCATCCTGCTCATCATTTCCGGGGTCATCATCTCGCTGATTATCTACACCATGACCCTGGACAAGTTGCGGGTGATCGCCACCCTGAAACTGATCGGCACCAGAAACCGGGTCATCGTCGGCCTGATCCTCCAGCAGTCGCTCCTGATGGGGGTGGTTGCCTACGCCATCGGCTTCACCCTGATCAGCCTGACCCACGACAAGTTCCCGCGCCGGGTGGATCTGGTGCCTGCGGATATGCAGGTCCTGTTCGTCATTGTGATTCTGATCTGTGTGGCCGCAAGCCTGGTGGGGATCCGCAAAGCCATGCGGGTCGAACCGGCCGAAGCCTTGGGAGGGTGAGGCGGATGTACGCAGTGCAGATTGAAAACCTGACCAAGATTTACGGCAGCGGCGACACCGAGGTCGTGGCCCTGGCCGACGCCACCTTCGACGTGGCGCCCGGAGAGCTGGTGGCAATCCTGGGGCCCTCCGGCTCCGGCAAGACCACCCTGCTCACCACCATCGGCCTGGTCACCGAACCGACCCGCGGCAGGGTGGTGCTGGACGGAGAGCTGATCGCCGAAGACGGTTGGCCGCCTGGCCTTGACCTCAAGCGGGTCCGACGGGAAAAGCTGGGATTCATTTTTCAGTCCCATAACCTGATCCCCTTCCTCACCACCGTGGAAAACGTGATGATCGCCCTGGAAAACAACGGGGTTGGCGCGAAGGAGGCGCGGCGGCAAAGCGTGGCCTTACTAGAAAACCTCGGTCTTGGCCACCGCCTCAACCATTATCCTGCCCTGCTCTCCGGCGGCGAATCGCAACGCACCGCCATTGCCCGCGCCCTGGCCAACCAACCCAGGGTGATCCTGGCCGACGAACCAACCGCGGCCCTGGATACGGAAAACGGCAAAAACGTCATGGCCCTGCTCAAAAACCTGGCGGTGGAGAACAACTCCGCCATTCTGGTGGTGACCCACGACCAGCGGATGGTGGAAGGCTTTGACCGGATCTTCACCTTCAGCGATGGCCGGATCGTTGACGAGAAGCGGAACTGAATGGCTCTGGGTCCTGCCCTGTCTTGCCTCAACATCCCGAGGCAAAATTCCACCTCAAAATCCCGGCCCGCTTGCCCTGCT
>JAJZSH010000323.1 GCA_021822005.1 Deltaproteobacteria bacterium
ATTATGCTGGAACGAGGGCAGGCCATGCTCGCGGCAGAGTGCATCCAGAACCTTTTCCCCATCATGGCCAAAGGGCGGATGCCCGATATCATGGCCCAGGGCGATGGCCTCGATGAGATCCTCGTTGAGCCGCAGATAGCGGCCAATGGTCCGGGCGATCTTCGCCACCAGCTGCACATGCAAAACCCGGTGGGTGATATGGTCGTTCGCCACCATGTAAAACACCTGGGTTTTGTCGATGTACCGCGTATAGGCCCGCGAATGCAAAACCCGGTCGCCATCCACGGCAAAGGGCTGGCGGTGGTCCTCGTCCTGCCCGTCCTCGGGCCGCCGCCTGGCGCCCTCTCGGCTTAAACTGGCAAGCGGCGATAAACTCCCGGCCTCAAGGGCGTCCAGCTGGTCTTTCAGGGCAAGCAAACGGGGGGTGGTCGCATGGCGCATGGCTGTATGGTCCGATGGTGTCGTGGGTGAAGAGATAGTAAAGTATATCCCAGCAATCCCATCCGCACAATGCCTTGTCGCATTTCTACAAGAATCGACCTGCCAATTCCCACATTATCATTTTCCCCGTGCGATTTTCACATAATTAGGTAACAATACCTAGAAAGATAACGGTTGGATGCTCTGCAATCTTCTCCCTGATAAGGATGCCCGGTGCCTCTCTCCCGCCCGATAGCCATTGTCACCCATCCCCACTGTCTTGCCCACGACACCGGCGGCGGTGAGCATCCGGAAGCGCCGGACCGCCTCACCTCGTTGCTGGCAAAACTGCATGCCTCACCGCTCAGGGATCAGCTCGCCATTATTGAGCCCCGCAAGGCGGAACGGCGCTGGCTGACAACCTTTCATGACGAGCATTACCTCTTCCGCCTGGAAGAGTGCGCCCTTTCCGGCAAGACCCATTTTGACCACCCGGACAACCAGCTCTGCTTTGATTCGTACGAGGCGGCCCTGCTTTCGGCGGGTGCGGGGCTCACCGGCATCGACCTGCTTGAAGGCAAGGAAAATCTGGTTTTTTGCGCGGTGCGGCCGCCTGGGCATCACGCCGAACGCAACCTGGCCCTGGGTTTCTGTTTTTTAAACAACAGCGTGCTGGCCGCCCGGTACTGGCAACAGCACTATGGCCGCCGGAGGATTCTGATCATCGACTGGGACGCCCATCACGGCAACGGCATCCAGAGCGCCTTTGAGGAAGATCCGGAGGTCTTTTACCTCAGCCTGCACGAGCATCCCACCTTCAGTTTCCCCGGCAGCGGCTATGCGGAAGAAACCGGCACCGGCCCGGGGCGCGGGGCCACCCTGAATATCCCCTTGCCGCCCGGAGCGGACGACCAGATGGTGCTCAATGCCTTCGCCAGAAGAATTGAACCGGCCCTTGCCGCCTTCGCGCCGGAACGGATCATTGTCGCGGCAGGCTTTGACGGACACCGCGATGACGACATGTCCGGCCTTGCCTATTCCACGGAACTCTACGGCAAGTTTGGCGAATACCTGGCTGCCTGGGCGGAAAGATTCTGCCAGGGCAAGCTGTTGTCCATTCTCGAAGGCGGCTACCATCTGGAAAGCCTGGCCGATAGCGCGGCCGCCTATCTCACCGCCTTAAGCAACCATAGTACAGAGGAACAGCCATGTTCATCACCCAGCACATGACCAGAAACCCGGTGACCGTTTCCCCGGAAACCATCCTCCCCGCAGTGCGGAAAATTCTCCAAAGCGGCAAATTCCGCCACCTGCCGGTGGTGGATGGGGAAAACCGCCTGGTCGGCATTGTCACCGACCGGGATCTGCGCTCGGCTTCCCCTTCCTCGGTGCTCTCCGAAGAGCGGATCAAGGCCTGCCTTACGGAATTCGACCAGACCCCGGTCAGCGCCATCATGAGCCGCGCCTTTTTCACACTGACCCCCATGTCCACCCTGGATGACGCCCTGATCCTCCTCGACCGGGAGAAGATCGGGGCCCTGCCCGTGGTGGACCAGGAGCAGCGGGTCATCGGCATGTTCTCCATGCGCGACCTCATGGGTGCCTACCGTCGGCTTTTCGGCCTTGGCGAACGGGGGAGCGCCATGATCGTGGTGGAGCATGACGGCAGGCGCAAGCCGCTTTCCCGCATCGCCAGGGTGCTTGAAGAGCACAACATCCGCTTCACCCGCCTGATCCGCACCGAGGCGGAGGGGACCGCGCCGGAACGTATCTATCTGCGGGTCAACACCTACAATATCAGCGCCGTACACCAGGCCCTAGGGGAGGCCGGCTTTGCCGTGGTCCTGCCGGAACTCCCCGAATTTGTTGGGTAACAACCCCTCACCCCCTTACAGGAAGACACCATGCTCAAGCCGCTTTTCTACCCGGAATCCATCGCCGTGCTCGGCGCTTCCCGCACGCCGGGCAAGGTCGGCCACGACATTGTCGCCAACCTGCTGACCAGCGGCTATGCCGGGCGGATCATCCCGGTGAACCCGGCGGCCCCGGAGGTGCTGGGGTTGCCCTGCCTGGCCGGGATCAAGAAAGCCGGAGAAAAAATCGATCTCTGCATCATCGCGCTTCCCAGCGCCTTGGTTCTTGAAGCGGTGCGGGATTGCCTCGAGGCCCGGGCCGGGGCAATCACCGTTATCAGCTCCGGCTTCAAGGAAACGGGCCAGGAAGGCGCAGCGCTCGAACACCGGATCGCCGAGCTCTGCCAGAGCCACAAGGTCCGTCTTCTTGGCCCCAACTGTCTGGGGCTCATCAACACCGAGCACCGGATGAACGCCTCCTTTGCCAGCCGCATGCCGCAACCGGGCTGCATCTCGGTGATCTCCCAGTCCGGGGCCATCTGCACCGCCCTGCTGGACCTGGCCGCCGCCCGCCATACAGGCATCGCCAAGATGGTGAGCATGGGCAACAAGGCGGACCTCAACGAAGGCGACCTGTTGGTCGCCCTGGCTACCGATGCGCAAACAAAAGTGATTATCGCCTATCTGGAAGACATTGC
>JAJZSH010000324.1 GCA_021822005.1 Deltaproteobacteria bacterium
AGATCGACATAGATATTTTTCTCGCTGCGCATTCGAATTTCGCGCTCGCCGACGCCAAGGCGTTCCTCCCTGTTTCCGCTCACCTGCTGGTGGATAGCCACGGCTGTTTACGGACCTTGCCCCATCAAGGGCTTGACGGTTTTTTTGCCGTCCGATTGGAGAAAAAGCAATGAATAATGCAGAATGAACAATGAATAATAGTGGTAGGGAGAGGCATGAAAAATTCAAAGAATGAGATAGCAGAACGGACGTTTGACTTTTCCCTCGCCGTTATCGCCTGTTACCAAAATTTGCCGAAAAATGATCTGCATCGAATTTTAGGCAAGCAGATCTTGCGTTGCGGGACATCGGTAGGGGCAAATGTGCATGAGGCGCAGGCCGCGCAAAGCAAGGCGGATTTTATTGCCAAGATGTCCATTGCCCACAAAGAGGCCCGCGAGACGGCCTATTGGCTTCGTCTTTTTCAACGGGCGGCACTGCACTCATCTGCGGAACTCAAGGGATTGGCTGATGAGGTCGAGCAGATTATCAAGATGTTGTCAGCCATCCTCCTTACTTCGAAGAAGAAAAACTCTTAACTTTTCATTCTTCATTCTTAGTTTATTATTATGGAACCCCAACAGCTTCGCATCCGCGGCGCCCGGATGCACAACCTGAAAAATATCGATGTCGATCTGCCCCGCAACCGGCTGGTGGTCTTTACCGGCCTTTCCGGTTCGGGCAAATCCTCCCTCGCCTTTGACACCCTCTATGCCGAGGGCCAGCGCCGCTACGTCGAGTCGCTCTCCACCTATGCCCGCCAATTCCTGGGCCAGATGGACAAGCCCGACGTGGACCTGCTTGAAGGGCTTTCCCCTGCGGTTTCCATCGAGCAGCGCACCACCAGCCGCAACCCGCGCTCCACCGTGGGCACCATCACCGAGATTTATGATCACCTGCGCCTGCTCTATGCCCGGGTCGGCCAGCCCCACTGCCCGGAATGCGGGGCCGCGATCCGGCCCCAGTCGGTGCAGGAGATGGTGGCGAACCTTGCGGCCCTGGCAGAAGGGACCAAGATCATCCTGCTGGCGCCGGTCGTTGACGCGAAGAAAGGGGAGCACCAGCTGGTGCTCGACCGGCTGCGCAAGGAAGGGTTTGTCCGGGTGCGGATCAATGGCGAGATCCGGGGGCTGGAGGAGGCGATCAGCCTGGACAAGAACAAGCGCCACACCATTGCGGCAGTGGTGGATCGGCTGGTGATCAAGGAGTCGGTGGCGCGGCGCTTGGCCGAGTCGGTGGCCACGGCAGTGAAATTGGCCGATGGCCTGTTGCTGGTCAACTTCCCCGACAGTGGCGAGGAAGTGCTCTCCAGCGAAAAAGCGGCCTGCGTTCAGTGCGGCCGCAGCCTGCCGGAACTCACCCCGCAGCTCTTTTCCTTCAACAACCCCAAGGGCGCCTGCGCCGAATGCGGCGGCCTCGGGGTCAAGCAGTTCTTCGATGCCCAACTGGTGGTGCCGGACCCGGGCAAAACCCTGCGCCAGGGCGCGGTGGCGGTGTGGGACATGAAGTCGCCCTCCACCTATGTGCTGGAGCTGCTGGGTGCTCTGGGGGTTGATCTCGATATCCCCTTTGCCAAACTACCCAAGCGCGCCAAGGAGGCGATCCTGCACGGCACCGGCAGCGATCCGCTCCACTTCAGCTATCTTCGCTTCCACCGCCACCAGGAGCACCACAAGCCCTTTGAGGGCATCCTGCCGCAGCTTGCCCGGCGCTATCTGGAAACTGATTCCAGTGCGGTGCATGAGGAACTGGAACAATACATGAACGAACAGCTCTGCCCCTCCTGCCACGGCGCCCGGCTCAGGCCCGAGGCCCTGGCGGTGCGGGTGGGGCCATGGGCGATCCACGAGCTGACCGGCCTCAGCATCGGCCGACTGCTTGCGGAACTGCCGGCCATCGACTTTGCCGCCCAGGAGCGGCCCATTGCCGAGCGCATCCTCAAGGAGACCATCGACCGGCTCACCTTTCTCCACGATGTCGGCCTGGGCTACATCTCCCTCGACCGCCGGGCCGCCACCCTCTCCGGCGGCGAGGCACAGCGCATCCGGCTTGCCTCCCAGATCGGCTCCCGGCTTGCCGGAGTGCTCTACATCCTCGATGAACCGAGCATCGGCCTGCACCAGCGCGACAACCAGCGCCTCATCAATACCCTCATCCGCCTGCGTGACCTGGGCAATACGGTGATTGTGGTGGAGCATGACGAGGAGACGATCCTGGCGGCGGACCACGTGCTCGACATGGGGCCAGGCGCTGGCATACACGGTGGCCGGGTGGTCTACAACGGCGAGGTGGCCGGGCTGCTGGTTCACGAGAAATCGCTTACCGGCGGCTATCTTTCCGGCCGGCTCGTGATTCCGGTGCCCAGGAAGCGGCGTACCCCCAAGAAAGGGGACTGGCTCGTCATCAAACAGGCGCACGCCAACAACCTGAAAAACATCACCGTGAAGTTTCCCTTGGGCGTGATGACCAGCGTCACCGGGGTCTCCGGCTCCGGCAAGAGCACCCTGGTGCTGGAGACGCTGTTCAAGGGGGCGGTGAACCATCTGCATCAGGGCCATACGGCAGCCGGCGCCTGCGAGGCCATGCTGGGGCTCACGCGGATCGACAAGGTCATCGACATCGATCAGAGTCCCATCGGCCGTACCCCGCGCTCCAATCCGGCCACCTATACCGGCGTGCTCACCCCGATCCGCGAACTCTTTGCCCAGTTGCCCGAGGCGCGGGCCCGCGGCTATAAGCCGGGCCGCTTCAGTTTCAACCTCAAGGGCGGCCGCTGCGAGGGGTGCGAGGGCGAGGGGGTGATCAAGATCGCCATGCACTTCCTGCCGGATATCTATGTGACCTGCGAGAGCTGCCAGGGGCAGCGCTACAACCACGAGACCCTGGATATCCGTTACAAGGGCAAAAACATCGCCGAG
>JAJZSH010000325.1 GCA_021822005.1 Deltaproteobacteria bacterium
ATCAATCCGCGGGTCAGCGGCATGTCCGAGGCCGGCCGGCATCTGCTGGAACGCTATGGCTATCCCGGCAATGTCCGCGAGCTGGAGAATATCGTCGAACGGGCCATGATCCTGGAGACCTCGGAGCTGCTCACCCCCCAGAGCCTGTTCGTGGAGGGGGGTGTCACGGCGGGGCCGCCGGAGGAGGAACCGCTCCGCATGGAAGAGGCCGAGCGGGACCACATCCTGCGGGTCCTGCACTCCTGCCGCGGCAGGAAACTGGAAACGGCGCGGCTTTTGGGGATCAACAAGACCACGCTCTGGCGCAAGATGAAACGGTACGGACTGGAAGGGGAACAGGGGGAAACTATTGAATGCCATACCCGGCATAAGGAGCCGTAACGAACTGAATATTTCGTAACGGCTCCTAAGCCGTCATGCAAAACAATAACGGAGCCTTGGATGCCATACCCGGCATAAGGAGCCGTAACGAACTGAATATTTCGTAACGGCTCCTAAAAACCCAAGCCCTGCAAGAGATCGTTCACCGCATTCTGATCAAGGGCTCCATCACCGCCAACCTCCTCGCTGGTCATGGATTTAAGATACCTGTCCACATCCTCCTGGGCGATCCGCTTGCTCTCCTCCACGGTAATCCCGGCATTTTTCTCCTTGGTTTTCAACTGGGAGCCAAAGGAAACCACGATGGCCAGGAGATGCACCTGGAAATCGGTGAGCAGTTTGATGATCTTCAGGATCTGCTGGCCGGAGAGATCCTGAAAACTCAAGGCTTCCGTAATCCGCGAGATATCGTCGGTGATGGCGGAAGCCACATTGAAGGCGTCTTCAATCTTCTTGAAGATATCATTCTGGTCTTCGATGGTCATCTGGCTCATGCCGGGCACCTGCCCGGAACGCATCTGCGCCAGACTCTCCGTCAACTCCCCTGCCAGGGCAAGACTTTCCGCCAGCATGCCCCCAAGTTCGGCAACTCTCGGGTCGGCCACTTGCGCAGTACCTCCCGGAGCGTCCGGATTGGATTGAACCGCCTCCGGCTGGGCTGTTGCGGCAGGAGCAGGGGCGGCTTCCTCAATCTCCTCGGTGAGCGGTACTTCCAGAGGCAGGCTCTGATCCAGGAAGATCTCGGTCTGGTTGATATCCATTTTTTTCAGAAGATTCTGGGTCTTCTGGTCGGAACAGGCGGCCAGCAGGGCGGACAGGACATCGCTCAAGGGGACGGTGAAAAAATTATCGCTGTCCGGCGCGAGATCCCTGATCTTCTCTCCCAGGGCATCGACAAAGCCATGGTGGTCAAAGATCTCCCCGGCTTTTTTGCGGGCCGCGGTGATATGCGTTTTCACCGCTTCGTTGGTGCACAGCTCGTACATGGTCTGAAAGATCGTATCGAGAGCAAAAAGATACCGGGTCCGCTTGACCATTTCCGGCGCGGCCCCGGCCAGATCGATCACCTCCCCTGCGGAAGCCTCCTCGACCACCGCGCCACCACTTTCCTGCAAGGCGACAATCAGCGCATTGGCCTGGCCTATCTTCTCCTGCAGGTTCTGCATGGTTACGGCGGCAGACTGTGCGCACGCCTCTCCGTTGGCAATGGCTTCGGTCTGAAAGGCGTTATGGGTTTTGAGGGATAACAGCAGCTCTTTTACGCCATCGGTCTGGTTCTGGACCTTTTCCACCTGGTCCATGATCTCCATGGTGGCCTTTTCCGTCATGGAGACGATGTCATGCAGCTGGTTCTTGGCATCCTCGATTTTTTCCCCCGCCTCATCCAGCTCCACCCGTTTCCTGCGCCGGTCTTCCAAAGGGATTTCCCCCATGGTCGAGCTGAGGCTCTTTGCCAGCTTGCCGATATCATTAAATATATCGTTGGAGACTGTTTTGTAGTAATCATCCCCTTCCGCCCCAACGGCCAGCCGGGCAAGAGCCGAGTCCCCCGCTTCCGGTTCGGGCGCGGCCAGGATGGGAACCGGCGGTTTTTCCTCGGCCAGGATATGCCGCACCACCTGGGTGGCTCCGGTCTCCTGACCACCCAGGACGGTGATATTATACACCACAGTATCCGTGGATATCCTGAAAAATCCGGCGCTTATCTCAAGATTGACTTCCGACTTCCCTGCTGTGGACATGCTCAGCCTCCCGCTGCTGTTCCTCTGCCTGCTCCCTGCCTGCCCCACAAGGGGCGTACTCCTTCCCCATCGGCAAGGTGCCAATTTTCTTGAATATTTTACGGATTAAAATAATCTGCTCAAACCGTGACCATGCCGGAGAAACAGACCCCTGTTTCATAGCGGTCCGGCTTGGCCCGGCTGACCGCCACCCAGGAGACCATGCCGACCACCCGCAACACCCCGACATCCTCCTCCACCTTGGTGGCGATCCATTTGCCGTCCGCTGCCGCCAGCCAGCCGGGGAACTCCAGAACCATCACCAGTTGACTGCCCAGGGGCAGCGACTCCTCCGCCAAAAAACAGAGGCCACCCCCGCTGATATCCAGCAATTGCCCATCCCGGTAAGGGACATCGGCCTGGAGATCTTCAAGCCTGGTGAAACGGACAAACAGGTTCTTGGCAACCCGTTCCTCCTGACGCCGCTCCTCGCCCGAGTCCTCTGGTTCAATCATGGTGTGCCCTTCCCTTGTTCTTTGATTCCCTCTCCCGACGAGACCATTTTTACTGTTCTACCTGTTTTCCCAAGAAAGAAGCAACCCCCCTTGCGGAAATGAGTCATTTTTCAAAAAAACAGGGCCTGAAAACCCTTGGGACGCGGCCCATTATTTGTTGTAATCGCACAAAGACGCGACATTCCGTCATTCCGGCGAAGGCCGGAATCCAGTGTTTTCGAACAGTTGCAGCAAGGCTGGACCCCGGCCTTCGCCGGAATGACGAGTTGTTACGAGTCCATCACTTTTACGAGTTCATCTT
>JAJZSH010000036.1 GCA_021822005.1 Deltaproteobacteria bacterium
CATGATGTTTGATTCGCCGGTCGCGCCATACGAGATCAACGATACGGTGGTCAGAGCCCTGAACAAGCTGCTGATCCTGCATGGCGACCATGAGCAGAACTGCTCCACCGCCACGGTTCGGGTGGCGGGCAGCGCCCGGGTTAACCTGTACGCCTCGATCTCCGCCGGAATCAACGCCCTGTGGGGACCGCTCCACGGCGGGGCCAACCAGGCGGTGATGGAGATGCTCACCCAGATCCACGAGGAAGGCGGGAACTATAAAAAGTATATCGCCAGGGCCAAGGATCCGGCTGATCCCTTCCGTCTGGTCGGCTTCGGGCACCGGGTTTACAAGACCCACGACCCGCGGTCGCGGATCATCAAGAAGGCCTGTGACGATGTGCTGGCGGCCTTGAATATCTCCGACCCCCTGCTGGATATCGCCAAGGAGCTGGAAGAGGTGGCCTTGCGAGACGAGTATTTTGTGGAACGGAATCTCTATCCCAACGTGGATTTCTACAGCGGCATCATCTACCGGGCCATCGGCATCCCCACCAACATGTTCACGGTGATGTTCGCCCTTGGTCGTCTGCCGGGCTGGATCGCCCACTGGAAGGAGATGTGGGATGATCCCGAC
This sequence comes from Deltaproteobacteria bacterium, assembly GCA_021822005.1. Lineage (GTDB taxonomy): Bacteria > Desulfobacterota > Desulfobulbia > Desulfobulbales > Desulfurivibrionaceae > Thiovibrio. The sequence continues at coordinate 617 of JAJZSH010000036.1, forward strand.
TGGCGGATCAGCCGGCCCAGGCAGATCTATGTCGGCCCCAAACGGCGGCCCTTTGTGCCCCTTGCCGAACGGGCGTAGGAATGTAAACGATCACAGGGTACCGCATCTGCTTTGTCATCGGCCTGCTCACATAGGCTGGCTATAGTTCGCAGACCTCTTTCGCGCATTTGCGGCACCCTGTAATCGTTTACGGTCTCTGGGGAAATCGTAGATCGCGGCTCCACCCCCTGTGATCAGTTAATTGATCACAGGGTCAGGTTGCAACTGGCGCCGGACCGTTTAGATGCTGCCGCACATGGCCTGGTAGTTTTCACATTCCCGCAGACAGAAAAATGGGCAGGGCTCCTTGTTGAACCATTTTTTTCTCGGGCACCAGTAGCGATCCTTGTACGGTTCGTTGCATCCGCTGCGCGTGATCTTCTGCCGTTGTCTGGCGCCGAAACAAACCACATTGCCGAGAATCGAAAACCGAATGATTGCCATTCCGATACCTCCTGCCTGCGTGGGCTGATCATGGGCCTTTCACCCACCTGTTACCCTCTCTGTCGGCAATGTTAATGCCCCGGTAAAGGACTTATTGACTTCTGGCAAGGGCTGGTGTTAATAAATACCCTTTGTTCTTGCGCTTGGGCGAGGTGTGTTGCCACGCCGTAGATGGTGTTTCCCCTGATTTGCTTGCAGATCCCGCCAGCCGCAACGAACACAGTCACGATTTTTTCAAGGGAGATTGCGTGCATGCGTACTGATATCCTACATAGCGGCGCCGGGGAACTGACCTACGAGATCCGCAATATCGTCAATGTCGGCGAGAGGTTGCAGAAGCTGGGGACCAAGGTCTACTGGGAGAATATCGGCGACCCCATTGCCAAGGGCGAAGAGATTCCCCTGTGGATGAAGCAGGTCGTTGCCGATCTGGTCATGGAGGACGCCACCTACGGCTATTGCCCGACCCGGGGGATACTGGCGACCAGGGAATTTCTTGCCGACAAGACCAACAAGCGGGGCGGGGCGCAGATCGGCCCCGATGACATCATCTTTTTTAACGGCTTAGGCGACGCGATCAGCAAGGTTTTCGGCTTCCTGCGGCCAACCGCCAGGGTGGTGGTGCCCTCGCCCAGCTACACGACCCATTCCTCGGCGGAAGCAGCCCACGCCGGAGACCGCCCGGTAACGTACTGGCTGAACCCCAACAATTACTGGTATCCGGATCTCGATGATCTGGAAAAGCGGATCAAGTACAACCCGGCCGTGGCCGGCATCCTGATCATCAACCCGGACAACCCCACCGGCGCGGTCTATCCCGAGGAAATCCTGCGGGGCATGGTGGCGCTGGCCAGGAAATACGACCTGTTCGTGGTTTGCGACGAGGTGTACCAGGCCATCATCTACAACGGGCAGAAAACCCTGCCCCTGGCCGAGGTGATCGGGGATGTGCCGGCCATCTGCATGCGGGGCATCTCCAAGGAAATGCCCTGGCCCGGCTCCCGCTGCGGCTGGATCGAGGTCTACAACGCCGACCGCGATCCCATGTTCGCCAAGTATGTGACCTCGATCCTCAACGCCAAGATGGTGGAGGTCTGCTCCACCACCTTGCCGCAAAGGGCGATCCCGGCCATCCTCAGCCATCCGCAGTATGCCCCCTATCTGCAGGAGAGGATCAGCCGCTACGAGAAGTTTTCCAACATCGCCTACGATGCCCTGAAGGATATTGATGGCGTGTTGGTGAACCGGACCAACGGCGCGTTCTACATGAGCGTGGTTTTCAAGGAAGGGAGACTGAACAAGCGGCAGACCCTGTCCATCGGCAACAAGGAGGTTCGCACCCAGGTGGAAAATCTGGTGTGTGGGCCGAATGTGGCCTGTGACAAGCGTTTTGTCTATTACCTGCTGGGGGCCACCGGCGTATGCGTGGTGCCGCTTTCCTCTTTCGCCACCGAGTTGCAGGGGTTCCGGATCACCCTGCTTGAGCGCAACGAGGAGCGGTTCACCGAGATTTTCAAGATCATTGCCGATGGGATCAGGCAGTACCTGAATTCATAGCCCTGGGTTTGCGCCATAAAAAAATCCTCTTTCCTTTCCGGGAAGAGGATTTTTTTGTTGACGCGTCTATCTGTTCGATTTTTCTTGGTTTTTATGTAACAGGAAAGAGGGTGGCCCGTGCGTTCAGCCAATTTCCGGGTGCGTGGAGGTCGGCGCGGGGAGGCCAGGTTGCTCCCGTAACCCAGCAAGCAACTGGTGTATTTCGAGCAGGGCCGCATCCTGTGCCGCCAGGTGCTCGAGAATGGCGCGGACCTCCTGTTCGGCTCTTTCATTAATCAGATAATCGTTGTGCGCCTCCAGCCGGTCTCGATTGGCCTGCCGGTTCTGGCTCATCATGATGATGGGCGCGGCATAGGCGGCTTGCAGGGAGAGCACCAGATTCATGAAAATGAAGGGGTAGGGGTCCCAGTGGCGCAGCCAGGCGGTAACATTAACAATAACCCAGATTGCCAGGATTATTGTCTGGATGATGATGAACCACCAGCTTCCCAGATTCATTGCGACCCAGTCGGAGGCTTTTTGTCCGAAGGTCAGTTGGGTTGCAACGATCTGGTTGACGTTTTGTACCGGCGGATGCTCGTGTTTGAACGGTTTGGGAAATCGTGGTTTGGTCATGTTTGCTCCGTTTCAGTTCCCATGCCCCGCGATCTTCATGGCTTTCTGGTGGAGAGCACGATCTGTTGCATCTCAAGCTTGAGCTGGCGGTTTTTTACCTCGGACAGGCTGAATGAGGCAACCTTGTCCTCGATGAAGACATGATATACCTGGAATGAGCCGGGTAGCTGCTTGTGGCGGCATTTCTGGACGATCACCCCGCCATCGTTTCCCCGGTAGCGTTTTTCGATGATGAGGTTGGGAAAATGTTTTTGGGTCAGCAGCACATCAATGGGCGTTTTTCCTGGTGCTGCATGCTTGTCTTCGACCCCAAGGATGGATTTTAATGTTTTGCCGATTGTCCCGGTGAGGCTGTCCCCGGGCACATAAAAATACCCTCTTTGCGAACTCTTGTCTTTGTCCGTGGTCAGGGTGGCAAAACGGGTAGTCAGTTGGGAATGTCCGTCTCTACCAAGGATAGATCCTTCTCCCTGGGTTGAGACCAGATGCCAGGGCCGTTGGTAGGTGAAGACCAGTCCGGTGTTGTAATCCGTGAAAACCTGGGGCTGCGGCGCAGGCGGTTGGGGCGGCTGAAGTTGTGGTGGAGCCGGTTGCGCTTCCTGGGCCGGGGCGGTCCCCTTGTCCGGCGGTGTTCCCTTGGCTGTTTGCGCCGCATTGTCCTTGGGGATCAGCGAAACACGTTTCCCTTTTGTTTCAGGACGAACCGCGGTGGCGGGCTTTTCCGGTTGGGAACTTCCGCCTGCCGTCGTCTCCTTGTTCGTGCGGCGAGCTGGCTCACGCACGGCGGGCAGGGTGCAACCGCCGACAAGGAAAACCAGGGCGAGCAGGGCCGGGATATAGATATGTTTTTTCATGGGGTCTCCATTGCCTCAATCTGCTGGGAATGCATGCAAAGATGTACCGTTGGCCGCGGAGGCTGTCAATCGCAAAAAAAAGAAGCCAAAGATTGCGGGGCAGAAAAAGATTGTTGAAATCGCAAAAAGACGCGATTACAACAGTTATTGCTTGGTAACTCTTTGGCTTTATGTTACGGACATGTGGCCTTTTTCCCTTTTTACGAGTTCATCAAGATTGCCGCCCCGGCCTTTTTTTAACATCACTGCCTCACAGTACATGTGCGAGGTGCAGTGATAATCCGGCGGCTTACGCCCGGTTGGGCAGCCTCTTCCGCCTGTCCGTTACCAAGAGAGAACGCAATGAGAATTTTATCCGGGATCCAGCCCTCTGGCCAGCTCCATATCGGCAACTACTTTGGCATGATGCGCTCCATGATCGCAAGCCAGGATTCCAGCGAGCTGTATGCCTTTATCGTGGATCTCCACGCCCTCACCTCGGTGCAGGACCGGGAGCGGTTGTCGCGCGGCACCCTTGAGGCGGCCACCGATTTTCTCGCTCTGGGACTCGATCCGGAACGTTGCATCTTCTGGGTGCAGTCCGATGTGCCCGAAGTCACCGAGCTGACCTGGATTCTTTCCGTTCTCACCCCCATGGGGTTGCTGGAACGCTGCCATTCGTATAAAGACAAGGTTGCCAAGGGCATTGTTCCGAGCCACGGCCTTTTTGCCTACCCGGTGCTCATGGCCGCGGACATCCTCCTTTATCAGGCCCAGCAGGTTCCGGTGGGCAAGGACCAGAAACAGCATCTGGAGGTGGCCCGCGATATCGCGATCAAGTTCAACAACACCTTTGGCGAGACCTTTGTCGTGCCCGAGCCGGTCATTGACGACAACCTGGCCACCATCCCCGGACTGGACGGGCAGAAGATGTCCAAATCCTACGGCAACACCATCCCCATCTTCGCCACCGAGAAGGAGTTGAAGAAAAAGGTCATGGCCATTGTCACCGACGCCACCCCGGTGGAAGCGCCCAAGGACCCGGAGAAGTGCAATCTCTTCAGCCTCTACAGGCTGTTCGCCCCACCGGACAGGCTGGCCGAGGTGCATGGCCTTTATGTGAACGGCGGGGCCATGTACGGCAAGATCAAGCTGGAGCTGGTGGACCTGCTCTGGGAGTATTTCCGGGAGGCCCGGGACAAGCGGGAACGGTTGCTGGCCGATCCGGGCCAGGTGCGGGCGATTCTGCAGCAGGGCGCGGTGAAGGCCAGGGAAAAGGCGGTCGTCACCCTGGATCTGGTCCGGGACCGGGTTGGCTTGAAGTATTGAGGGAGACAAGGCCTCTGATCCCCCTGCCTTTCCTGCACCCTTCGTATTTTGATTGGTGGGAAGGTGTAATTCTGTCAGACCTTGGTTCAAGGTTCAAGTAGCTGTTTAACTCGTTGTAATTTTCTTAAGGTAAACCCCCGGCTTTGCCGGGGGACTCATAAAGGTTTGACCTTTGCGGCGGTCGTGTTTCAGGCTGTTACCATGAACGGAGCACTTTTTATCCCCCCCTTTACAAAAGGGGGGCGAGGGGGGATTTGCGGACGGTCCGTGCGATTCCGGAGTTTTCAAATCCCCCTCAGTCCCCCTTTGTTAAAGGGGGAGGCGAAGAGTGCGGCCGCCTTGGGCGGCTCACGGTTTTGCCGGCGCCTTCGCCGTTAACATTGCTGAGGCGCTCACCCAATAAGCCACCGGCTTTGCCGGTGGCTTATTTAACTATGTTTATATATTTTATTGCGATTCCCGCAATTATCGACAGTCTACCCTTACGGCTTTTTCCCGTCCTCCCTTTTCTCCACCAGCGTAGCCGGAACAATGCTTCCGCTTCCATACCGGTCGCTGATGGTATCGATTGCTTCATAGAGGCGGCAATCTTTCACCCTGGTCCGGCTCTCGCCGAACAGGGCCAACTGGCCGCCAGCCCCAGCAGGGCTGAGATTCGCAAGCGATATCCCCAGCAACCGGATGGGGCGCAGGCCGACCTCGGTTTTGGCCAGCAGCAGGCACCCCGTCTGGTAGAGCGATTTGTCGTCAGCCACTGGCCCGGGCAGGGTGAGCGAGCGGGTCACCTGCACGAAATCCCGGTATTTGACCTTGATGGTGACGGTTCTGCCAACCAGGCCTTTGTCCCGCGCCCGCTTGCCGACCTTGAGGCACAGGGCCAGCAGTTCCTGTTCGATCCTTTTTTTGTCGCGCAGATCTTCCGCGAATGTTTCTTCGTGGCCGATGGACTTGGCCTCCTGCCCCGGTTCCACCGGGCGGAGGTCAATGCCCCTGGCTGATTCGTGCATCATGAGTCCGGCCTTGCCGAACTTGGCCGTGAGGATGGCCGGGGGCATGCGGCTCAGGTCGCCGATGGTTTTTACCCCGATCAGGCACAGGGCCTCCCTGGTGGTCCTCCCCACCCCCCACAGGCGGCCGATGGGCAAGGGGGCCAGAAATGCCTCTTCCTGACCGACCGGCACAATGGTCAGCCCGTCTGGCTTGTTGAGATCGGAGGCGATCTTTGCCACCAGTTTCGAGGCCCCAACCCCGGCCGAGACGGTGAGGCCGATGGTTTCCCGGACCAGCGCCCTGATCTGTCTGGCAATATCCTCCGCCGCACCCATCAGGCTCTGGCTGGCCGTGACATCCAGAAACGCCTCGTCCAGCGAGAGTGGTTCCACCAGCGGGGTAAATTGCAGGAAGATATCCATGATCCGGCGGGAAACCTCCTGGTACCGGGCCATGCGGACCGGGAGAAACACCCCGTGCGGGCAGAGCCTTCTCGCCGTGAGCATGGGCAGGGCTGAATGGACCCCGAACTTCCGGGCTTCGTAGGAGGCGGCGGAAACCACGCCGCGGTTGCAGTTGCCGCCCACCACCACGGGCCGGCCCCGGAGGGCTGGATTGTCGAGAATCTCGACTGCGGCGTAAAAGGCATCCATGTCGAGATGGATGATGCGGCGGCTGGTTTTGGTCGGCATGGATGCGGGGCGCTCCCTTGCATGAACTGGAGGGGGATTGTTTTTTTCATGATATCCGCTTCTTTCGCGGATGCAAGGAAACGATTGCTCGGGGTGCGGGGGAGGTGTCGCGGGGATGGTGACAAGATCGGCCGGGTGTCAGCAGGCTGACAGGGCGGGCGGGAAAAATTTTCCGCGTGCGCCGGTGGAAGTTGCTGGATAACACAGCGCGCCTGTTTTTTTGTATTATGTTTTGTTAATGATTCCAATGAGATGTCGTGTATTTTTTTGCGGCCACCCTTGCGGCGCAAGGCTTTGGGAAAGAATTTTTCCGCGGTCTGGCATGAAAATGGCATAGATTCTGGGCAAACAATCTTTTCAACGAAAGGAGCCGTTGCAATGACCGCCGCAATCTCTCTATCTGATACCGAAACCACAGGGCCGATCAACCTGGATCATCTGCTGGTGGAGCTTGATCGCTACCGCCGCCAAGCGGAGTGGTTGAAACAGGTCAACGAGCTGCACGCCAGGCTGGCCTGCGCCACCGACCTGCAGGGCATGATCGAGGCTTTTTCCGTGTGGCTGACGCCCCTGGTTGAGCATGATCTGATTGCCTACCGCAGCCTCGACCGGAGCCGGGTGCATATTATCTGCTCCTGCCACGGGCCGGACCGGCGTCTTGCCATGCAGACCGCCGAAGAGGTTTTTGGGAAGATAGATTGTCAACTGGATGGCACCTGCTGCGAGTGGGGGCCATTTTTCGTGCAGCAATGGCGGATGTCCTTCGGTGTTGACACTGCTGCCGCCAACCAGGGCTGCCTGATGCTGCTGCGTCGGGGAACCTGCATTGAAGCAGAGGAAACCCAGATCCTGCGGGATGTGCTGGAGATTCTGGGGGAGCCCCTGCAACGCGCCCTTATGCATGAGGATCTGTTTGCCCAGGCCCGGCGGGACATGCTCACCGGCCTTGACAACCGGCGGGTTTTTGAGGAACGCATCGAACCTTTGCTGGAAACCGCCCGGCGCCATGCCCGGCCCATAACCGTGGCCAGCATGGATCTGGACCATTTCAAGCAGATCAACGACACCCTGGGGCATGCCGCCGGGGATAACGCCCTGCGGATGGTGGCCAATGCCTTGACCGGGATGGTGCGCAACAGTGATCTCCTGGTGCGCATGGGCGGCGATGAGTTTGTTCTGCTCTTGCCGGATACCGCGCTTGAGGCGGCCCGGCTGTTGGCCGAGCGCTTGTGCGGCGCCGTCGATAGCCTTGACCTCAATGCCGGGGACGGCAACAGGCTGGGAGTGAGCATCGGCCTTGTCCAGTGGACTCCGGAAATGAGCAAGGACGAGTGGCTGCAGCGGGCCGATGAAGTGCTCTATCAGGCAAAGAAAACCGGGCGTTGCCGGGTGTGTGTGGAGGAAGCGTAGCTTTTTCAAAACAGATCTTGATAATTGTATGAAAACAGGCCATGACCAGGTTGGGCGGCAGAAAAATCTGCTACAATCAGGCATGGCCTTTTTTATTGGTGGTGCAGGGGTTGAACGGCTACAGCCAGGATACGGCAAAGGGGAGATAGGACAATGAAACTGACTTTTCACGGCGCGGCGAAAACCGTTACCGGCTCACAGCACCTGCTTGAGGTGAACGGCAAACGGATTCTTCTTGATTGTGGGTTGTTCCAGGGCAAGCGGAAGGAGGCCTTTGAGTTGAACCGCAGCGGCTTTTGTGCCGGCAAGGATCTTGACTGCCTGATTCTTTCCCATGCCCACATCGACCATTCCGGCAACATCCCCTGTCTGGTCAAAAAAGGGTTTCGCGGGGATATTATCTGCACCTCGGCCACCCGCGACCTCTGCGCGGTCATGCTCATGGATGCCGCGCACATCCAGGAACAGGATGTGGAGTTCGTCAATAAATTCCGCAAAAAGAACAAGCAGAAGGAATTTGAGCCCCTCTACACCAAGGAGGATGCCGTGGCCGCCATGGACCAGTTCATCGGCATGAGCTACAACCGCAGGCGGGAGATTCTGCCCGGCGTGCACCTCACCCTGGTGGATGCGGGCCATATGCTGGGCAGCGCCAACGTGATCCTCGACATCCATGATCAGGAGCAGGACCGCGATCTCCGCCTTGTTTTCAGCGGGGATATCGGGCGGACCGGGATTCCCATCATCAAAGACCCGGCGGTCTTGAGCGAGGGCGCGGATATCCTCATCATGGAGAGCACTTACGGAAACCGGCAGCATCCGCCTTACCCGGAGGCGGAGCGGGAGCTGAAACGGATTGTCAATGACACCTACCGGCGCGGCGGTTCGCTGCTGATCCCGGCCTTTGCCGTGGGCCGGACCCAGCAGCTGGTCTATGCGCTGCACAAGCTGTTTTTGAAGCGCGACATCCCCAACCTTCCCATCTATGTGGACAGCCCGCTTGCCACCCGGGTCACGGATATCTTCCGGCTGCATCCTGAAACCTATGACCGCGAGATCCGGGAATTCCTCCTGAGGGATAACCACAGCAATCCCTTTGGTTTTGACACCCTGCGTTACACCCAAACCGTGGAGGATTCCAAGGAGCTGAATTTTTTACGGGAACCGGCCATCATTATCAGCGCCAGCGGCATGATGGAGGGCGGCCGCATCCTGCATCATCTGCGGCGGCGCATCGGCGACAAGAAAAACACCATTCTGGTCACCGGCTGGCAGGCGCCCAATACCCTGGGCCGCAGGATTGTTGAGGGGGAGGAAACGGTGCGAATCTTTGGCGAGGAATTTCCGTTGCGGGCCAGGGTGGAAACGCTGACGGGTTTCAGCGGCCATGCCGACCGGGATGGGCTGCTGGCCTGGGCCGGGGCCATGCACAAGAAACCGGCCCGCACCTTTGTGGTGCATGGCGAGGAGGACGCGGCCACCGCCCTGGCCGAGAGTCTGCGGCAGGAGTTGGGCTTCCCGCGGGTTGAAATTCCGGAACCCCATCAGGCCTTCGAGGTGTAATAACAGCTTACAGCGGCATGCTTCTGATGTGGATATCCCGCTGCGGATAGGGGATATCAATGCCCTGTTCATGGAACGCATCCCAGATCTTTAAGAGAACATCACTTTTCACATTCTTGACCCCGTTGACCGGATCGTTGATCCAGGCGCCCAGCTCAAGATCCACGGAACTGTCGCCAAAGGCGACGAGCAGGCAAATGGGCGGCGGGTTCTGGATGATCCGGGACGTCTGTCTGGCCGCCTCTTCGCAGAGGGCCATGGCCTTGCGCACATCCGAGCTGTAAGCAATCCCCACCGGAATCTTCAGGCGCACCGTGCTGTTGCTGAACGACCAGTTTTCCACCTGCTGGGTGATCAGATCTTCATTGGGGATCAGGAATTCCTTGCCGTCCTGGGTGATGAGCGAGGTATAGCGAGCGCCGAGGGAGTTGACCCAGCCATAGGTCTCGCCGACGGTGATGACGTCGCCCGGCTTGATGGATTTGTCCAGCAGGAGAATGATGCCGCTGATCAGGTTGGAGACGATTTTTTGCAGACCAAAGCCAATGCCCACGCCAACCGCGCCGGTGAAGATGGTAAAGGCCGTGAGGTCGAGGCCGACGATCCGCAATCCCAGCAGAATGGCGGCGGCAATGAGCGCAACCTTCGACAGTTTTATGAAAAGCACCTGGATGGAAGGAGAGAGGGCCGAGTTCTCCCGGATGCGTTTTTCGAGAAGATGGGAGAGGATGCGGGCCCCCCACAGCAGCAGTGTCAGGGTCAGGAGTCCTTCGAGCACGGTGAGGAGGGAAATGCGCAGCCCCCCGAACTTGAGGGAGAGACGATCGAGCAGCCTGACGGCAGGTCCCAGCAGGTCCAAGATGTTGAGGGCGGCAAGGGTCCAGGCGATGACCGCAATCAGCCTGATCCAGGCGGTGTTGTTGAAAAACAGGGAGGTGGTCTTGATAACAATCCAGACCGCCAGCAGATTGACGACAATGGTGAGCAGATTGTGCGGCCATTGGGCTTCCATGGCGACCAGCAATGAGATCAGTTGCAGGAAAAGCCAGAGGAAAGGCGCAGCAAGGGGCAGCAGGGCGATAAGTATCTGGCTGAAACGTTTCTGGGGCAGGCCGGGAGCTGAAAATTTTCGTTTGATCCTGGTGCCGACCAGAACGGCGAGCAGCAGGGCGCAGATTATAACCACCGCCTGGATAAGGTGGTCGTAGGTCAGGACATGTCGGTGCAGCCAGTCGTTGATGACCAGGAGGTTTTTTTCGTTGACGGCGGAAAGCCAGAGGCTTTTCATAAGAGATGTTTCCATGAGAGAGATGAGTCAGGTGTTGATTGTATTTTATCCCGGCAGGCGCAAGAGAGCATGCCCGAAGCCGTTGTGGCAACACAAGTTTGTCATTCTGGTACATTGTAACACTTGAATCGACACTCAAATTAGTTCCCTCCCCCCCTTGGGGGGGAGGGTTAGGGTGGGGGGGAGTCGTCATGTAGACGCCCAATTGTTGCTTCACCCACCCCCTAACCACCTCCCGTCAAGGGAGGGGGATGCGAAATGAAAAACGTTACATGGCACTGGTGGCAAAAACGGCAGCAGTGGTTATTTCGTAACGGCCCCTAAGTATAGCAGCAAAACAAGAACGAACAGAGAAAAAAGCGTAATCGGGATGCCAACCCTGGCGCACCGGCCCAATCAGGCCCGTGGCCTGTCAACAGATTGACGCCAGCCGCCCTTGACAGTGGCTGGCGGCGCGCTTACGATATTTGCAGTACCCAGCGGAGGCGCTTGGGGGTTCATCTTCTTCTGCTTAAGGAGCAACGGCTATGCAGTTTGACAAATTCACGGTGAAATCGCAGGAAGCGGTGCAGGGTGCCCAGAATCTGGCCCAGGGCAAGGGGCATCAGGAAATGCAGCCCGAGCATCTGATGAAGGTTCTCCTTGAGCAGCCCGATGGGGTTGTGGTGCCCATCCTGCAGAAGATGGGGGTGAACCCACCCCTGCTCCGGCAGGAGATGGATGAGCTTCTGGCAAAGCTGCCCCAGGTGAGCGGCACCGGGTACACCCAGGTCTATGCCGGGAAACGGTTCCAGGCCCTGCTGGACCGGGCCTTCAAGGTGGCCGGCGAGATGCAGGATGAGTACGTCAGTCTGGAGCATCTGGTCCTGGCTCTGCTCGACGACCGGGATTCCCCGGCGGCCCAGGCCTTCAAGCGTAAAGGGGTAAGCCGGGAGGCCTTTTTGCAGGCCCTGGTCGCCATCCGCGGCAGCCAGCGGGTCACCGACCCCAACCCGGAGGAGAAATACCAGGCCCTGGAAAAATACGCCCGGAACCTCACCGATGTGGCCCGCCAAGGCAAGCTCGACCCGGTAATCGGCCGGGATGACGAGGTCCGGCGGGTGATCCAGGTGCTCTCCCGCCGGACCAAGAACAACCCGGTCTTGATCGGCGAGCCAGGGGTGGGCAAGACCGCCATTGTCGAGGGGCTGGCCCAGCGGATCGTCAACGGCGATGTCCCGGAAACCCTGCGCAACAAGCAGGTGCTCTCCCTGGATTTGGGTGCGTTGGTGGCCGGGGCCAAGTACCGGGGCGAGTTTGAGGACCGGCTCAAGGCGGTTTTGAAGGAGGTCCAGAAACGGGAAGGGGAGGTCATCCTCTTCATCGACGAGATCCATACCCTGGTCGGGGCCGGAGCCGCGGAAGGGGCCATGGACGCCTCCAACATGCTCAAACCAGCCCTGGCCCGGGGCGAGCTGCACTGTGTCGGCGCCACCACCCTGAATGAGTACCGCAAATACATCGAAAAGGACGCGGCCTTTGAGCGCCGCTTCCAGCAGGTTCTGGTGCAGGAGCCCTCTCTTGATGACACCATCGCCATCCTGCGCGGGATCAAGGAAAAATACGAGGTCCACCACGGGGTGCGGATCAAGGATTCGGCCACGGTGGCGGCGGCGACCCTGTCCAACCGCTACATCACCGACCGTTTTCTTCCGGACAAGGCCATCGACCTCATCGACGAGGCGGCTTCCCGGTTGCGGATCGAGATCGATTCCATGCCCACCGAGATCGACGAGGTGGAGCGCAAGAGGATCATGCTGGAAATCGAGCGGGAGGCCCTGAAAAAGGAGAGCGATGCAGCCTCGAAAGAGCGGCTGGCCAAGATTGAGGCGGAGCTGGCCGACCTCAACGAGACCCTGACCAGCATGAAGGGCCACTGGCATCTGGAGCGCGAGATCATCCAGAAGATCCGCACCATCAAGAGCGGCATTGACGAGGCCAGGGTTGCCGAGCAGCAGGCCGAACGTCAGGGCGATCTCAGCCGGGTGGCGGAGATCCGCTACGGCAGGATCGTGGAGTTTGAAAAGCAGCTTGCCGCGGAGAATGCCCGGTTGGCCGAGATCCAGCAGGATCGGAAGATGCTCAAGGAAGAGGTGGATGAGGAGGATGTGGCCCAGGTGGTGGCCAAGTGGACCGGGATTCCGGTGGACCGCCTGCTTTCGGGGGAAAAGGAAAAGCTGGTCCATGCCGATGTCGAACTGGCCCGGCGGGTGGTGGGCCAGCAAGAGGCCATCACCGCGGTGGCAAACGCGGTGCGGAGGGCGCGGGCCGGGCTCCAGGACCCCAACCGGCCCCTGGGCTCTTTTATCTTCTTAGGCCCCACCGGGGTGGGCAAGACCGAGCTGGCGAGAAGCCTGGCCCATTTCCTCTTTGACACCGAAAAGGCCATGATCCGCTTGGACATGAGCGAGTTCATGGAAAAACATTCGGTCTCCCGCCTGATCGGCGCGCCTCCGGGCTATGTGGGCTACGAGGAGGGCGGCTATCTCACCGAGGCGGTGCGGCGCAGGCCCTATTCGGTCATCCTCTTTGACGAGATCGAAAAGGCCCACCCGGATGTGTTCAACGTTCTCCTGCAGATTCTCGACGATGGCCGGATGACCGACGGCAAGGGGAGGACCGTGGATTTCAAGAACACCATTCTGATCATGACCTCGAATCTGGGCAGCCAGCTGATCATGGAGCTGGGCGAGAGCCGGAGGGCCGAGATGCAGACCCAGATCGACGCCATCCTCCATGCCCAGTTCCGGCCCGAGTTTTTGAACCGGATCGATGAGATCATCATCTTCCACTCCTTAGGCAGGGAACATCTTGCCCGGATCATCGACATCCAGGTGGCCTTGCTCACCCGGCGGCTGGCCGAGCAGAAGTTCAGCGTCAGCCTGACCGAGCCGGCCAAGGAGTACCTGATCGAGGTGGGCTACGACCCGAGTTACGGGGCAAGGCCGCTCAAACGGGCCATCCAGCGCTATGTTCAGGACGGTCTGGCCATGAAGATTCTGGATGGGACCTTTGCCGAGGGCGACAGGATCGTGGTGGACCGGGGGGAGGCAGGGCTTACCTTCGGCAGGGAATGAAAGGAGAGGTGAAAGGTAGCAGGTGCAAGGCAAAAGGCCGGCCGGGATTGTGGGTGATCCGGTCGGCCTTTTGTGGTATATGGGGTGCTTGTGGAAAGGGTGGGATGTTTTCGGGTTGATATCTTTGGGCGCGGGATGAAATCAGCACTGTCCGGTTAAGAAATTGTATCCGGGTAAAATGCTGTATCATCGTCTGCTGGTAAATCCCCCCTGACCCCCCTTTGCTAAAGGGGGAAGTATAAGTTCCCCCTTTTTGCTAAAGTGGGGGCAGTATAAGTTTCCCCCACTTTAGCAAAGGGGGGTCAGGGGGGATTTGGACGTTTTGATTGATATTGCAATTTCCTAACCGGACAACACTGGGATGAAAGATGATAAATCAGGAAAATCCGGCACGGATAGTCGAGCTGGTCGGCCAACGTGCGGCCAATATCTTTTCGGCCCGGGGTTACTGCTGTTCCGAGTCGGTTCTTGTCGTGATCAATCAGGCCTTTCGCGGCGAGCTCAGCCCTGAACTTGCCGTTCGCCTGGGTTCCGGTTTCTGCCACGGCATGGGCGGCGCCGGTTGCGCCTGCGGCGCGCTGGCCGGGGCTGAGGTTGCGATAAGCCTTTTTCTCGGGCCGCGGCAGGCGGGGGGCATGAAGCCAAAGGAGTTTGAGAAGGTGGCCAAAGAGATGCACGACCGTTTTCGGGCCCGCTTTTCCGCCACCTGCTGCCGGGTGCTGCTCAGGCGGCGCAGGGAGAAGAACGGCGCCACCTGCAAGGAGCTGACCGTGGGCGGGGCCGAGATTGCGGCCGGATTGATTCTTGCGCAGCGGCCGGAGAGTTGGCCGGGCTTGCCGACCTGGATTTTCTTGCGACCCGGGAATCAAGGCTGGGGGCGCTTGGCCGGAAACTGCTGGGCCGGGAATAGATATGCCTTGCTTGTTTGAAGAGATTCGCCGGAGAGCCTTTATGGATGATGCACTCGAAAAAAGTCAAAAATCGCGGCATTCCGTCATTCCGGCGAAGGCCGGAATCCAGTGTTTTCAGATAGTTGCGGAAAATCTGGACACCGGTTTTCACCGGTGTGACGACTTCTTGCGAGCCATCCATGGATAACCCGCAACCCCTCAGGCTCAAGGGCCTGGAGATTTTCCCCCCGCTCCTGCTCGCCCCCATGGCCGGCTTGACCCACTCGGCCCTGCGCCGAACCATTCTGGAGCAGGGAGGCATCGGCCTCTTGTCCACCGAGATGCTCTCCGCCGCCCGGCTGCCCTCGGAAAGTCCGCAACTCTCCCCCTATCTGGTGCGCAGCCCCCAGGAAACCCCCCTCTCCTATCAACTCCTGGTCAGCCGGGAGGAGGAGGTCGCCCCGGCCATCGCCAAGCTCCATGCCTTGGGGGCCGAGGCCATCGATCTGAACCTGGGTTGCCCGGCGCCCACTGTCCGCCGCATG
>JAJZSH010000326.1 GCA_021822005.1 Deltaproteobacteria bacterium
ATGACCCGCGATGAGCGGGAGGCCATGCCGGTTTGAGTGCCTCCTCCCGCTGCGGCAGAGTCAATTTGCGGTGCTGATTACCTGGCCGCGGGACGTAAATGATATCCCCTGCTGCGATTCCGCGCCGATCATGATGGCCTCGACGAGCAGCGGGTTGACAGCCTTTCCCGATTTCCATTCAACCACGAAGTTGGCTCCAGAGCCGCCGCTCCTGTCTTTCTGCGGAACAACATACCGGATCGATTCCCAAGGGCCCAAGGAAACAGGCTGCTCCAGATATCTCCTGATGCGTTTCCCCTTGGTATCGTAATAGTCCGCGGCTGTTATGGTGACGGGGTGTTTGGCGTCGATATTCCTGATGCTCAGGGTAATGGTCAGCAAAAAAGGCTTCTCTCTGTTCCCCACATAGATATGGGAGTAGGCGGGCACATAAACGGTTTGTCCCTGTGAGAGATCCATGGCCTCATCGGCATGGGCGGCCATGGACGAGAGAAGCAAGAGAGTAAGCAGGGACAGGACAGGCAGGCAGAGGGTCTTTTTCATAGATTCTTCTCCATGACGGTGTTTGGCGGCAGCTGTTTTTCAAGGGAATCCGCCATCTTCTTGAATGCGAGCCGTTCCTGCTGATTCCCCACCACCGCGACCAGATCGCCCTCTGTAAAACAATAATCCGCTTTGGGGTTGGAGTGAAATTCTTTTTTGTGCATCACCCCTACCAGCGAAGCGCCTGTTTTGGTGCGGACAGCCGCCCCCTTGATGCTTGCGCCGATCAGGGAGCTTTTCGGGCTGATCTCCACCCAGGAGATCTCCAGCAGGTTCTTGATGGTGTTCAGTCTGGTAAGGAGGTGGTAGTTCTGCTGGGAATACATCGGCGCGTACA
Organism: Deltaproteobacteria bacterium; assembly: GCA_021822005.1. Classification (GTDB taxonomy): domain Bacteria; phylum Desulfobacterota; class Desulfobulbia; order Desulfobulbales; family Desulfurivibrionaceae; genus Thiovibrio. Next base: position 881 of record JAJZSH010000326.1, read on the forward strand.
TCTGCTGCCGCACTTCGTCGGTGTACTGCTGGATAACCGGCACGGGAATCTCCAGATGAAGAAGGGCCTGTCTCGCGATCTCGAGCCCCGCTTCCATCTCCGGCAGTACAACCATATAGACCCCGTTTTCATACAGTGTCCGTGTTTGGGCAACCCCCTCGGCTCTGGCGACGATATGCAGGCCGGGGTTCAGGCGGTGGGCCTGCCTGACGATGGCCTGGCTGACCACCACCGAGGGCGTGGTAATGAGTAGAAGCCTGGCTGAAGCCACATGTGAGGCCTCGATTGCCGTGGGCTGACTCATGTCCCCGTATATTACCGGGAAATTGGCCGCTTTGCATTCGAGCATTCGTTGATGGTTCAACTCGACGAGGACACAGGGAACGGAGAGTTCGGTGAGGATCCGGGCGATATGCTGCCCAACCCTGCCGCCGCCGGCGATGACCACATGGTCTGTGAGCCCGTGGCTGGGGAGGTTTTCCGTTTGTAGCGGTTCTGGGCGGGAGAACCGCCTTTTGAAGGCATGGAGGGGGGCTGCCAGGGCCGAGGCAAGGGGGGTGGCCACCATGCTGAGCACCGAGACGGCCAGAACCAGGGAATAGAGATCCTGGTCAATGGCCTGTGTTTCAAGGCCGACCCTGGCCAGGACAAAGGAAAACTCGCCCACCTGAAAGAGCCCGAATCCCACCGCCAGGGGAACGATGTTGCCATAGCCGAAGAACCGGGCCAGGCCGAAGAAGATTACACCCTTGGCAAGACCGATCGCCAGGAGCAGGAAAAGGATCCGGTCCCAGTGGGCAAAGAGGAATGCCGGATCAAGGAGCATGCCCACTGAGGTGAAAAACAGCAGGCCGAAGATATCCCGGAGAGGAATGATATCGCTCAACGCCTGGTGGCCGTAATCGGACTCGCTGAGCACCATGCCGGCGACAAAGGCGCCGAAAGCAAAGGAGAGCCCGAAGAGATGGGTGGCGTACCCGATGCCCAGTCCGATGGCCGTGGTGGAGAGGATGAAGAGTTCCCTGGAGTTCCACTGGGCGACCGTGGCCAGCAGCCAGGGGAGGATTTTCGTGCCCAGATAGAGCATCAGTACGAGGAAGATTATGGATTTGCCCACAGCCAGGGCCAGCAGGGGCAGACCTGCCTCGGGATTGCCCAGCTGCGGCAGGATGATCATCATCGGGATGACGGCCAGATCCTGGACGATCAGGATGCCGATCATCACCCGGCTGGAAAGAGTGCCCATCAGCCCTCTGCCCGTCAGGGTCTTGAGGGTCACCATGGTGCTGGACAGGGAGATAAGGGCGCCGAACCAGAGGGCCTGGGCCGGGGGCCAGCCGAAATATCTGCCCAGGGCAAAACCGAAGGCGATGCTGAGCAGGATCTGGACAGGCGTGCCAAGCAGGGCGATGTTGCGGACGGGTTTGAGTTCGCTTAGGGAAAATTCCAGGCCGAGGGCAAAGAGCAGCAGGGCAACGCCGATCTCGGCCAGCAGCTCGATTTCATGGATGCCGCCGACCGTGATCCCCCCGGTGTATGGCCCCACAACAATACCGGCGAGGATGTAGCCCAGGATCAGCGGCTGCTTGAGCAGTTGGGCGATGAGCGCCCCGACCAGGGCGGCAACCACGATGATGACGATGTCGGCGGCTATCCCCATGCAGCTTCCCGTGATTCTCCCGCGGATTCAACTTCGAAGTGCAACTCCCTGTGGTGATGCAGTATAGTGCATTATCTTACCAAAAAATACCTCAAATGGGGTTTTGAATCCCATGATTTTACGAGGCCGATGGTTGAGGCTATTGACTGCCGATTGCACCTGGGCTTCGGTCACCTTTTCAAAACTCGAACCTTTGGGGAAATATTGCCGGAGCAACCCGTTGGTATTTTCGTTCAATCCCCGTTCCCAGGAATGGTACGGATGTGCGGATGTGCAAAATACAAAATAGACCGCCATCTTGAGATTTTCCATAATGCTTTCATGGCCGGACAATTGTTTACCATTCT
>JAJZSH010000037.1 GCA_021822005.1 Deltaproteobacteria bacterium
AGGGAGACGAAAAAGCGGAGCGTACATGGGGTACGTGAGCATTTTTCGGCGACTGAGCAACGCGGCAATCGGGCGAAAGGGCCGTTTCCGGATGGACACTATTTAACCACCGGAGCAATAACACTGCTGTGCCGTTTTGCCATTCAGGTGACAAGGACATGAGCGTATGATCGGAAAAAAATTGACAGTCCGCGATATCACCGACCTGAAAGGGACCGGGGACAAAATTGTCATGCTGACGGCCTATGACGCCAGCTTCGGCCGGCTCCTGGACCGGAGCGGGGTCGAGATCGTCCTGGTCGGCGATTCCCTGGGCATGGTAGCCCTTGGCTATGAGTCCACGGTGCCGGTGACCATGGAGGAGATGCTGCACCATGCCCGGGCGGTAAAGCATGGGGTGGAACGGGCGCTTCTGGTCGGCGACATGCCCTTTCTTTCGTATCAGGTTGATGCGCGGGAGGCCATCACCAACGCCGGCCGTTTCCTGAAAGAGGCGGGCTGTGACGCGGTGAAGCTGGAGGGCGGCCTTGAAATCTGCGGGACGGTGGCGGCCATGGTCCGGGCCGGCATCCCGGTGATGGGCCATATCGGTTTGACCCCGCAGACAGCCGGAGCCTTGGGGGGATACAAGGTGCAGGGGAGGGATGCCGGATCGGCCCGGCGGCTGCTGGCCGCGGCCAAAGGGCTGGCCGAGGCCGGAGCTTTCGCCATTGTGCTGGAGTGCATCCCCGACAAGCTGGCCGCGGCCATCACCGCAAGCATCGTCATCCCCACCATCGGCATCGGGGCCGGGGGGCAGTGCGACGGGCAGGTGCTGGTGAGCCATGATCTTCTGGGCATGTTTGAAAAATTCGTGCCCAGTTTCGTGAAGCGGTACGCGGATCTGGCTCCCCAGATCGCCGGGGCCATCGCCGCTTTCCGGGATGAGGTCAAGGGTGGCGTGTATCCGGACGCTGACCACAGCTTTGTCATGCAGGGTGAGGTGGATGATCTGCTCAAGCAGGACAAGGGTTGAGTCCCGTTCTCCCGCCGATGCTGTCTTGCCTCGGCGGGAGAACGGGTGTGGCTGTTTTTTCGGTCTTGGCGGGTTGCAAGAGACAGCGGATTTTCGTGCTGTTCCAAGGGATATCATTTGACGGGATGGGGTGCAGACATGACGGAATGTTTAAATCGCAGACAGTCGGTTCGGGTCACGGACAGGGTGATGCTGGCAATTTATCCGGTTTCCGCAGAAAAGATGCAGGCTGTTGCCAAGGATTTTCAGCAGGGGATTTCTCCTTACAACCAGGAAGGGCTTGCCGATATCCAGATGTTCATCGGCGCCCAGAGCGCCCTGGCCAAGCTGCGGGAGCGGGACTCGGATCTGGCTGATTTTCTGCAGCATCTGGACAACAAGATGAACATGATGCTGAAGCAGGTCAGGGGGGGAGAGAGTCCCCTGGACGCCCTGACCATGCGCAAGGCCAATCTCAGCGCCAATGGCATTGCCTTCTGCACTGATGCCCCGGCCAGGCTGGACGAGATTGTGGAAATCCATGTTGTCCTGCTCCCCGTCTACACCTATGTGTATTCCTTTGGCAAGGTCGTTGCCTGCGATCCGGCCCCGGAAGGGGAAGAGTCCGGCTGCAAATTTCGGGTCGCCCTGGAGTTTGTTTTCCTTCTTGATGAAGACCGGGAAAAAATCATCCAGCATACCTTCAAGCAACAGAGTCTGGCCCTGCGCAACCGCAGGCGCAACCCTTAAGTGTTTTCTGAACCATGCGAGAGATTGACAGCAACGAGATCCGCAAGGCCGTCCGTGATCTGGCCATTGCCGCGGCCCATGACCTGGAACCGGATATCCTCGACGCCCTGCTTGCCGCCCGGGACCGGGAAACCGGCGAGCTTGCCGGGAATATTCTGGACCTTCTTCTCACCAATGCCGATATCGCCAGCCGGGAGCGGATTCCGCTGTGTCAGGATACCGGCATCGGCATCCTCTTTCTTGAACTCGGCCAGGAAGTCCACATAGGGGGTGATCTCAACGAGGCATTGCAGGAGGGGGTGCGGCTCGGCTATGAGGAAGGCTATCTGCGTAAATCGGTCTGTGATCCGTTGACCCGCCAAAATACCGGGACCAACACCCCGGCCGTCGTGCATCTGGAGGTGGTTCCGGGCGACCGCCTCACCATCCGCTTTCTGCCCAAGGGCTGCGGCAGTGAGAACATGAGCAGTCTGGTCATGCTGCCTCCTGCCGCCGGCACGGAAGGGGTGGTTCGCCATGTGATCGGCAGGGTGGTGGCCGCAGGCTCAAATCCCTGTCCGCCGGTGATTGTCGGGGTCGGCCTTGGCGGCTCTTTTGAAAAGGCGGCCCTGCTGGCTAAAAAGGCCCTGCTCCGGCCGGTTGGCGTGAGAAGCGCCAGACAGGATGTGGCCGCGCTTGAAGAGAGGATGCTGCGGGAGATCAATGCCCAGGGCCAGGGGGTGCACGGCTTTGGCGGGATCACTACGGCCCTGGCCGTGCATATGGAAACCTTTCCCTGCCATATCGCCAGTCTGCCGGTGGCAATCAATATCCAGTGCCATGCCCATCGGCATAAGGAAATTGTAATTTAGCAGCTCAACGCTTACGAGGACTGTCCTGATTATGTCGTTACTGCGCAGTGAACCGGCTTTTTTTGACACCCTGCCCGAGGTGCGTCTGCCTTTTACCCCGGAGGCCCTGGCCTCGCTTGAGGCCGGTCAGTTGGTAAGCCTGAGCGGGACACTGTACACCGGGCGGGATCAGACCCATCGCCGACTCTGCGCCCTGCTGGATGAGGGAAAGGAGCTGCCGGTGGACCTCGCGGGCCAGCTGCTCTATTATGTCGGTCCGAGTCCGGCCCGGCCCGGTCGGGTAATCGGCGCGGCAGGCCCTACCACCAGCTACCGGATGGACAGCTACACCCCGCGCCTGCTTGCGCTGGGGCTTGCGGCGACCATGGGCAAGGGAGCCCGTTCCGCCGAGGTGCGCCAGGCGATGCTCGCGCATGGCGCGGTGTATCTCGCCGCCATTGGCGGGGCCGGGGCGTTTTTGTCCAGATGTGTGAAGAAATCCGAGCTGGTTGCCTTTGCCGATGCCGGACCGGAGGCACTTTTCCGGTTCGAGGTGGAAAACTTCCCGGCCGTGGTGATCAACGACCTGCAGGGTCGTGATTACTACGCGCTGGTTGCCGCGAAAAATAAAAAAGGAGAGGGCTGAGCCTCTCCTTGTACTGCCCTCGCTTCGTTCACCTTTTGCCGAAAACGTTCAAGCCTTTGAGCAGCGTGAGCGCGGTGTTCAACTGCTGATCCTTGCTCAGGTCCTCAGGCTGCGGCTTCTCTTTTGTAGCCGGGGCCTTTTCCCGGACTTGCGGCTTCTCTTCGATTTTTGGTTTCTCGTCCTTTTGAGTCACGTCTTCTTTCAAGCCGTTGCCGATGTGATGCTTCAGATCCTTTTCCCGCAGGTATTTCGGTTTCTTGTCCTGTTCATCCTCTTTGTAGTCGGCTTCGACTGACATGCTCGCGGGAGAAGCGACGACGATGTCCGGGGTGATGCCCGTTGCCTGGATTGAGCGGCCACTGGGGGTGTAATATCTGGCCGTGGTCAATCTGAGTCCCGCCCCGCTGTCCATGGGGATGATGGTCTGCACCGAGCCCTTGCCAAAGGTCTGGGCGCCGATGATCACCGCTTTCTTGTGATCCTGCAGGGCGCCGGCCACGATCTCCGAGGCGCTGGCGCTGCCCTCGTTCACCAGCACCACCAGCGGAAATTTGTACTTGGCGTTGTTGTCGCGGGCGTAGAACACGGAGTTCTGCTCCTTGATCCGGCCCTTGGTGGAAACGAGCACGCCCTCGTCGATGAAGATATCGGCAATCTTCACGGCCTGGTCCAGAAGCCCGCCCGGATTATTGCGAAGATCAACGATGAGCCCTTTTACCTTGCCTTCCTTTTCCAGGTCGGTGAGCGCTTTTTTAAAATCAGCCGTGGTCTGCGCCTGGAAGTTGATGATGCGGAGGTAGGGATATCCCGGTTCCAGCAGTTTCGATTTGACGCTGTGGATGGGGATAATATCGCGGACCAGGGTGATCTCCTTGATGTCGGACCAGCCCTTGCGATGGATGGAGATGGTCACTTCCGAGCCTTTCGGACCCCGCAGTCGTTTTACCGCCTCCATGAGGCTCATGTCCTGGGTCGGTTCATCGCCGATCTTGACGATTTTATCGCCCGCCTTGAGCCCTTTGGCAAAGGCCGGGGTTCCTTCGATGGGGGAAACAACCGTGAGGATGTTGTCCTTCATGGTTATTTCTATGCCGATGCCGGTGAAACTCCCCTGGGTTTCCACCTGTAATTCCTTGAAATCATCCGGCTTCATGTAGGATGAGTGCGGGTCCAGGGTGTTGAGCATGCCCTTGATCGCCCCTTCAATGGCCTTCTGGCTGTCCACCTCCTCGACATAATTTTCCTGGACCAGATTGAGCACGTTGGAAAAGGCCTCAAGGCTTTCGTAGGTGTCCTGGGTTGTCGCAGTGACTAATGAGTAGTTCCAGGCCAGCAACGAACCGGCGGCTACACAGAGAGAGACAGCAATAATTTTTATAACCGACCGTTTTGTCGAGATTTTCATGACTGGTCCTTAACCGGAAAATGCCAAAGTAGGATTGATTGTTGTCTGTGGTGGGAATATTTTTTTTTAATTTAGCATGTTTCGTGCCGGGAAACAATGATTTATCTGGGCTGGCAAGGCGAGGATCAGCGGGGCGCTTTTGGGGTTGCCTTGATGGTGAGCTTGGCGTTGTTCACCCACAGGAGGGGATTTTCCGGCTTGGTTCCATGGCGGATCTCGAAATGGAGCCCCTCCCCCAGCAACCCCTCCTGGTCGCTCATTATGCCAACCACCTCGCCCCTGGCAACCGTGTCGCCTTCCTCCTTGAAAAATTTCGCGGCTCGGGAAACAAGGCTGAGATATTGCTGGCCATGGTCAATGATGAGCAGGTTGCCATAGCCGCGCAGGAATTTGGCGTAGAGTACCTTGCCGTCATAGATGGCGGTGATTTCCGTGCCAGGCGCTGTCTTGATGTCAATGCCGTTGGCAAAGGTGGCAATGCCGAATTTTTCCTGGACGCTCTTGCCGAACAGGGTCGTAACCGTGCCCGGCGCCGGTGGGGCGAGGCGGCCTTTCTGGGCGGCAAAGCCGAGGTTGTCCGGGCGGGATTTCTGGGGGGTGGTCAAGCGGGTTTCCGTTGGGTGAGCTTGTTTTTGGCGGGCTTTGGCTGCTTCGGCTTTGAGCTTCTCAAGGGTGTTGGTCAGCCTGTCAGCCGCTCCTTCGAGTTCTGTAAGCGCCAGCTGGTACAGTTTTTTCTCGGTTTTCACCTTTTGCAGCAGGCGCATTCTTTCCTCTCGGGTGGAGGCCAGCTGCTCTTCCTGTCCCTTGACCTTGGAAATGGTTTCCACCAGGGACTGTTTTTCCTGGTGGAGGCTGATCTGCGTTTTCTCAAGCGTCTCCACCTTTTTCCTGTATTCCCGGATAACGTCCTGGTCTCGTTTGAGCAGGGCGTCGAAATACTCGCGAAAGGCAAGAAGGTCAGGCAGCTCACCGGCGGAAAAGATAACATTCATCATGCCGATCTCTCCCATCCGGTAAAAGGAATTGAGCCGTTTTTTGATATGGCGCTTTGCCTGTTCCTTGGCCTCTTTTGCCTGGACGGCCTCATCCTGTTTGGTCACGATGAGCTGTTCGTGTTTGGTCAGTTCCTTTTTGAGGCGGGTGAGCTTGTCGCCTTCATTCTGGATATGGCCATTCAGGCGGTCCAGTTCAGTGAGCAGAGAGCTTTCCTTTTTATTGGTAGTCTGTACCCTGGATTTCTGGTCTTCGATGCCTTTTTTCAGGCGTTGGATCCTTTTCTGTTCCTCGATAATCTTGGAATCCACCGCGGTCGTTTCCGCGGCCAGACAAAGGCGTTGGCCAAGGCAGATGGCCAGGGTCAGAGTCAACACGCAGACAGCAAGGTATGGGCGGCGAAAAATGAAAATCATGCGTCAGATGCGGATAAATCTGCGGATTGAGAAAAGGCTGCCAACCGTGCACAGAACGATGCCGGCCAGCAGGATCGCGGCGGTGAGTTCCGGGGGGAAGAAGGCAAAATCAAAGAGCTTTAGGAAGCCTGGGCCGCTGAAACGGCTGGCAATCCATTGATAGAGGATGTACAGCGCGGCAAGGCCAAAGCTTGAGCCCAGAAACCCCTGCAGCATGCCTTCGAGCAGGAGCGGCAGACGGATATAGGCGCTGGTGGCGCCAAGCAGCCTGAGAATCTCAAGCTCGCCCTGCCTGGAGACCACGGTGAGGCGGAGGGTGTAGGAAACGATAAAGGTCATGCTGATAATGAGCAGGCCGCCGCTTAACAGAACCACGACCCGGAGAAGATTGGTGAAGTAGCCGAAGCGGCGGAGCCAGTCGCTGCCGGACTGGACCTTGGCCGCGTGGGGTAAAGTCAGGAGAAAGTCGGAAAACTGACTGAGCTTGGTGAGGTCGCCGAGGTTTTTCAGGGGATACACTTCGATGGAGGGCGGGAGAAAGTCGGGGCCCAGGTCGTTTAACACATCCTTTTCCTTGCCCAGCTGGGCGCTGAGCCGGGCAAAGGCCTCGGTCCGGGAGACAAAAACGATTTTTTCCACCGGCCCGAAATCGCGGATCTTTTTTTCGAGCCCCGGGCGCATCTGCTCCGTAACCTCCTGGTCCAGATAGACGATGAGGCGGACATCGTCGCCAAGCCGTGCACTGGCCCTGAGCATGTTGGTGTAAATGAGAAAGAAAAAGGCAAAGATAAGCACGGAGAGGGTCACGGTCAGCAGAGTCATGACCTGTGTTCCCCAGGTTTGTCTGAGATTTTTTCCTGTTTGGCGTAAGATGTAGGCCAGAAACTGCATCGTCTGGTACTCCTTGGAAAGGAAAGCGGTTTCGTCCGTAAAGCTCGGGGGCTAGCGGCGGCTACGCTTCAAAAAGTTCGATCTGTCGTGGCGCACGGTTGGGATGGGCGGAAAGTTGCCCGTTGCTAAGCGCCATGACCCGGTGCGCCGTTTCCGCGTAAATCGACGCATCATGGGTGGCGACAACGATGGTCGAACCATTTTTTTCGTTTACGTGCCGGAAGAGATTGATGACCAGCTCTGTCGCCGCCTGATCAAGGTTGCCGGTTGGCTCATCGGCCAGCAGCAGGCTCGGCCCATTGGCGGCGGCCCGCGCCAGGGCCACCCGTTGCTGTTCTCCGCGGGAGAGTTCGCAGGCAAGCTTGTCCCGTTTGTCGGAGAGGTTGAGCAGGGCCAGCAGTTCCTCGACCCTGGCCCGGATTGCCTTGGTGCTTGCGTAAGTCACCTCCATGGCCATGGCAATGTTCTGGAGAACGGTTTGTTTGTCCAGCAGCCTGAAATCCTGGTAGGCAACGCCGATTTTTTGACGCATGCGCTGGACGCCGGCCGGACTGATCCGGGAAAGGTCGCGACCTGCCACCTCGATGAGGCCGCGGGTGGGCGTTTCCAGGCAGCAGATCAGTTTGATCAGGGTCGTTTTGCCCGCACCGCTCATGCCGGTGAGAAAAAGGATTTCGCCCTTGTAAATCCGCAGGGAAACGTCTTCTAAGGCGACAATGTCAGGCGGAAAGATCTTGGTGACGTTCACCAGCTCAACCAGGGGTTTGTCTGTGCTTGCGTCTTTCGGCATGTGAAAACCTTTTTCAGTCGGACGAAGGGAGCAGCCTCCAGGTGGCGGCCAGGCCCAATAATACATAACATTCCAATAATTATTGATAAAATATAGCATGTGAAAAAAAATTGACACTTTTTTTGTGAATAATGTATACAAAAGAACATAAGCTCTGAAATTTATTAAAAGAAAATGAGAAATTCATGATGGTGGTATGACGCACAATCCCCTGCTCCTTCTGTTTCTTGATTCTTTCGGTCGTTCTTCCGAGCTGGTCAAGGCTCTTCAGAAAAAAGACCTGGTCCCGGCTGTGGTCCGTTCCGAGGCGGAAGCCCGGCGCTGGCTTGAGGAAAACCAGTGCCAGGCGATCCTCCTGGCGGTGTCCTCGCTTCAGCCCCATGGCTCCTTTCTCAGTGATCTTCAGGATACTGCCTCCCCGGTGTCGGTTATCGTGGCGGCAAGCGAACCATCGGTCAATGACGCGGTTGTCGCCTTGCAGGCCGGGGCTGTCGATTATCTTGAGGCGCCGGTGAGTGAAAGTCGCCTCGATGCCGCTCTGGACAAGGCCGGGGTGAGCCGACGGATTTCCCCGGCCGATCCGATCCCGGCAAAGACCGGAAAAGGATGCGCCGCCATCATCGGCAACAGCAGCGCCATGCGGCAGGTTTTTTCCCTGATCAAAAAAGTCTGCGATGCCGAAACCACCGTGTTGGTCCGGGGCGAATCCGGCACCGGCAAAGAGCTTATCGCCCAGGCCCTCCATTATGAAGGGGTTCGCGGCGCCGGTCCTTTTGTGCCGGTGAATTGCGGGGCAATCCCCGGCGAACTGCTGGAAAGCGAACTGTTCGGCCATGAAAAAGGGGCGTTTACCCACGCGATCCGGACCCGGCTTGGCCGTTTTGAACTGGCCAACGGGGGCACGGTCTTTCTTGATGAGATTTCTGAAATGAGTCCCATGCTCCAGGTGAAACTGTTGCGGGTTCTTCAGGAAAAAGAGTTTGAGCGGATCGGCGGCACCAAAACCATCAGCTCTGATTTCCGGGTGGTTGCCGCGACCAACCGGGATCTTGAACAGGAGGTCCAGGCCGGGCGTTTCCGGGAAGATCTTTATTACCGCCTCAATGTTATCCCCATCGAGGCGCCGCCTCTGCGGGAGCGGGTCCAGGATATTCCTCTGCTGGTCGAGCATTTCGTGGCCAGGTTTAACCGGCTCCGGAAGAAAAAAATCAAGGGGGTGGCGGAGGAGGTCATGGTCAGGTTTGCGCGCTACGCCTGGCCCGGCAATGTCCGGGAGCTTGAAAACATGCTGGAGCGCATGGTGATTCTCACGGGTGGGGATGCGCTTTCCCTGGCTGATCTGCCGGAGCGCTTGCTGGAGGCCGGAGCCGCCCCGGCCGAGCGGGTTGAGGAACTTCCCGGGCAGGGCTTTTTCCTCAATGAGGTGCTGGCTGATTTTGAAAAACGCTTGATTCTGCAAGCCCTTGAGCAGACGGACTGGGTCAAGAACAGGGCCGCCAGACTTTTGAATGTGAACCGGACCACCCTCATTGAGAAGATGAAACGATTCAAGTTGGTTTCCTCTTCTGCCGAGGCGTAGAAAAAGGGTGCGCCCTTCTCTCTGGTGCGTGGCCTGGTAAGCGGCAACAACGCTTGACCCCGACTCCCGTGAAAAAAATCATGAAAAATATCCAGTTATCCCATTCTCTGCATGCCCTGCCGGTCTTCATTGTTTTCGGCCTTGGCCTTTTCGTGGGAGGGGTTCCGCCGGAACAGGGCTGGGCCAAGGATGCCGCGCCGCTTCCACAGCAGACGGGGCAGGCGGCGGCCGTCGAGACCCCGGCTGAGGTCTGGCAGGCGGCGGTGGCGGCGGCAAAGGGTGGGGATCTGGCAAAGGCCGCCTCCGCGTATCAGCGGTACTACGAAAAATTCCGCGAGACGGAGCAGGCGGAAGAGGCGCTCTGGCAGGCAGCCCAAGGCATAAAGCAGCTGACCATGAAGAGCGCAACGCCCGAGTGGGACAGGGTTCGCGACATTTTCCGGAGGTATGGCGCTGACTTTCCAAAGGCAAAAAGAGCGGCCGAGGCGTATTTTGAGGTCGGGTACGCCCATTACCGCATGCGTTTTTATCGTGAGGCGCTCATCTATTTCAAGCTCTTCTTGGAACGCTATCCCGATTCCCCCCTGCGGGATCGGGCGCGACTCGCGCAGGCGGACACGCTTTTTGCCGCAGGAAGGGTGGCCGAGGCACTGGATATCTATAAGAAGGTTTCCGAATCCGGCGATGACGAAATCAAGGCCAAGGCCCTGATGGGTCTGGGTGAGATCATGGCCGCCAGTAAGGATCCTGTCGGGGCCTTGAAAACCTTTGCCACGCTTTTTGAAAAATATCCGGACTATCACCACCGGGACCCGGAGCTGTTGCGCAAGCTCGGCTTTGTCTATTTGCGGGTGGGCAGGGAGGAGGACGCCCGCAGATCCCTGTTTCATTATCTGAACCTGGCCGAGAACCCTGCCGACCGGGGGGAGATTCTTTTTGAGTTGGGCGAGAGTTATCTGCGGGGGGGGGATGGGCGTACGGCCCTGAAGCTCTATGAGCGTATTCTGGAAGATGGCACGCGCGAGGATCGGGTTGCTGTTCTGGCACGGTTCCGGCGGGCTGAGTATATGGATAATCCGGAACGGAGAGCGGCCAAGGGGCAACAGGTCCCGGATCTGACCGACCCGGAGGGAGACAAGCCGTTTCTGGCGGTGATTGAGGCGTATCCTGGCGAGCCCGTTACCCAGGACGCCCGGCGCGCACTGTTTCTCCGCTATCAGGCCCGCAATAACGCCGAGTCTGCCGCTGATCTTGGCAGGAGCTATCTGTACCATGACAAGCCTGGGCTTGCCTCCGGGAAAAAGGAAAATTTTTCCGGCAGGATTCTGCTCTACCTCGGGGAAGGATTTCTGGCGCGGAAAGAATACGAGAAGCTCTACCGGTTGTATGTTGCCGAATACCGTCAAGTCAGCGGTCTGGACAACGGGCGCTTTCTCTACCTGGTTGGGCAGGCGCTCGAGGCGTTGTCCCTGCTTGATCAAGCCTCGGCCGTCTATTTCCGGGCCCAGGCCCTGCCCTTGGCCGATGAAGACAAAGCCGATCTCTATAGCCGGAGGGCCGAGGTCTATCTTCTCCAGAAAAATCTGGCCGCCGCCGACAGGCTGCTCCGCTATGCCTTAGACATCTATAAGGATACCGAATATCTTGCGGAATTCCATTACCTGACCGGCAAGCTCAATGAGGCCCAGGGGAAAAAGAACGAGGCCCTTGCCTGCTATGCCAGGGCAACGGCAGCTTCTCCTGTCCCGGAAAAAATAAAGGTCTATGTGGAAGCGCGTCTGCGGATGCTGGCCATCCTCGGCCTGTATCCCGAGGGGATTGAGGTCCTTTCGCGTTCCCGGCAGAAGCAATGGCTGGGGCCTGAAGCCTTGCAGGGCTGGTACAGAGAGTTCGGCGATGGGCTGACCGGGCAGGGCGCCAAGTCGGCCATTGACGCCTACCTGGCCGGAGTCGACGGGGATATGCCGAAGGACAGCAAGGCCGCCCAGCAGATTCACCTGCAGCTGGGCGATCTGTTCCGCAAGGCCGGGGAGATGGAGAAGGGGCGCGGGCATCTCCAGAAGGCGCAGGCCGGGCCGGACGAGCTTCTCATGAAAAAGGCGAAGAACATCCTGAACCAGATTGAAATCGATCTGGGAAGAAAATCGAGGAAGGGTGCCCGGTGAAAGCGATGCCGGATACATGCCGTCCAGGCCGGATTACGTGATGGCCCAGGCGACCTTTGAGACCCCGGAGCATCTGCGGGAATTCTTTTTTGCCATGATCGAAAGTCTGCCGGGCGGGATTCTGCTTGCTGACCGGCAGGGTAACCTGCTGGCGGTAAACCGGAAGGCAGCCCAGCTTCTCGGTCTTGCCGGTTGCTCCCTCCAGAACAAAACCTGCTGGGGGCTGCTCGCTCAAAAAATCGGCCTGACGCATGAGCTTGCGGCCTTAAGTCTTTCCGGGGGCCGGTTGCTCTGCGAGGTGCAGGCTTCGAACGGTGGGGCGGAAAAGCGCTGCATCCTCATCAGCCGCAACGATTTGCAAAGCCCATTCCTGCATGTGGCCGGTTTTTTTCTCTCTCTGGAGGATGTGACCTTCCCGGCCCTGATGGAGATGCATCTCGACCGGAGCAAGCGTTTTGCCGCCATGCGGGAGATGGCCGAGGCCATGAGCCAGGAATTGAAGAATCCCCTGGGCAGCCTTGAGCTGTATGCCTCGATTCTCAGTCGGGAACTGGCGGGAGACCCCGACAATGAGCGGGTTGCGTCCCGGATGCTGGGGGCGGTGCGAACCATGCATCATCTGCTGGATAATTTCGTGACCTTTTCCGGGGCCCTGTTCCCGCGGATGAAGGAACTGGACATGGTCGCGGTGTTCAGGAAAAGCATGGAAACTCTCCGTGAAATGGCCGGAGAGCATGGTATACTCATGGAGAGCCGGATTGAGACGGGGCAGGCATATCTCTTCGGGGACCAGGCTCTGCTGGGGCAGCTTCTGCTCAATCTTGGCCTGAATGCCATGGAAAGCATGCCGAAGGGCGGGACGTTTTCCTTAAGCTTGCGGACGCTGCCGCCGGACAGGGAACATGGCGGTCTGGTGGAAATCAGGGTGCAGGACCGGGGGGCGGGGATTGCCCCGGAAAACCTGCAGAAAATTTTTGATCCGTTTTTCTCGACCAAGGGCAGGAATCGCGGGCTGGGTCTGGCCATCAGCCATGCCATTGCCGAGGCGCATCGCGGATTGATCGAGGTAGAGAGCGAACCGGGCCGGGGCGCCACCTTCAGGCTGCTGCTGCCGGCGGAGTCCGTCGCGGGAACAGGAACCAATCGGAAAAAAGATGCCAGAGCCGATGTCTGAACAGACCCATACGATACTGATTGTGGATGATGAGCAGAACATGCGCGTTGCCCTCTTTGAGGCGCTGAGCCGCAATGGGCACGAAGTCGCGGTCGCGGAAAATGGCCGGATGGCCCTGGAGATGATCGCCAGAAATCCGCCGGACCTGGTGGTTACTGATATAAAGATGCCGGGCATGGATGGTCTTGAACTCTTGCGGCAGGTAAAGGCGCTGCGCCCCGAGCTGCCGGTGGTGATCATGACGGGTTTCGCCACGGTGGATACCGCGGTGGAAGCCATGAAACAGGGGGCCTTTGATTATCTCTTAAAGCCGTTCCCGGTGGAGGTCATTGAAGAGACGGTGGCCAGGGTTTTCGCCCTGGCGCGCAGGTTGCCGCAACCGGCCGGCAGGCCGGGGGTGCAGAAAGCCGGGGAAGCGGTCGCCCTTGAAAAACCGATCATCGGACAGAACGGCAAGCTGTTGCAGCTCATGGCCCGGGCCAGAAGCGTGGCCTCCAGCAAGGCCACCGTGCTCATCCTCGGTGAATCCGGGACGGGCAAGGAGGTCTTTGCCCGCTTTATCCACCAGGAAAGCGGCCGGCGAAACGGGCCGTTCGTGGCCTTGAACTGCGCCGCCCTGCCGGAAGGACTCCTGGAAAGCGAGCTGTTCGGCCATGAGAAAGGGGCTTTCACCGGGGCCATTGTCACCAAGAAAGGGAAATTCGAGCTGGCTGACGGCGGCACCCTGTTGCTGGATGAGATCGGGGAGCTCCCCTTGCACCTCCAGGCCAAACTCCTGCGGGTTCTCCAGGAGGAAGAGGTGGACCGGCTGGGAGGCAGAGCCCCTTGCAAGATTGATGTGCATGTGCTGGCCACCACCAACCGTGACCTGGAGCAGGCGGTGAAGGAAGGCGCTTTCCGGCAGGATCTGTACTACCGCCTGAACGTCATCCCCTTGAAGCTGCCCCCCCTGCGCGAACGTCGGGAGGATGTCGGGCTGCTGGTTGATTTTTTCGTTCGGAAGTATGCGGCTCAATATGGCAAGCCGCTGAAAAAGCCTTCCTCGGCCGTCTGGGCCAGATTTTCCGACTATGGCTGGCCGGGCAATGTGCGGGAGATGGAGAACCTGATTGAACGGGCCATGCTCCTTTCCCAGGGCCATGCGCTTGAGCTGTGGGATTTCTGGGATGATGTTGAGCCGCCGTCCCGGATCGAACCCGCGGCGGCTGTTGTTTCCCCGGCTTCCGGCCATTCCGCGGTGGCGGCGGCCAATACTTCCGCGGCCATGGACATCGGAATGCAGACCTTGCGGGAGGTGGAGCGTCAAATGATCCTGCAGGCCTTGCAGGCAAACGACAATAATCGGACACATGCGGCCGGGATTCTCGGGATCAGTGTCCGTACCCTGCGCAATAAACTGCATGAGTATCGTTCCCAGGGCATGATCGATTAAAGCCTTTGCTGTGGCCGGTGGCGGCAGCTGTTTTGGCGCCTGAAAATTTTTTTCTTCTTGTATTTCAGTAAGTTGCGTTGTTTGCTTCCGCCCCATATCGTGTTTTTTCTCCGGCCGCATCTTTTTTGCAATTCTCTCCCCTTTGTGAAAGCGGTTATTTTCTTCGATGTTTTACCCTTGTTGGAAAAAATTTATTGGGCGGTGGCATTTTTTTTGCAAGAAAATCAGGCAGGTTGTTTGGCCTAAAAAAGGAGAGTGGTATGCCCATAAATAAATTGTTCGACGGCAATATTGAAACCATGCGCCAGGCGCTTACCCTGCGTCAGGAGCGGCAGGGGCTGATCCAGTCCAATGTCGCAAACTTAGAAACACCGGGCTATACGGGGCAGGATTTTAATTTTGCCAAGGTCATGCAGAGTGTGATGAGCGGCCAGGGGGAGTTGGCCAGAACCAATAAGGGGCACATGCAGCTTGACGCCATGGAAGCCGGCAGAATCAGGGAGTTCGCCAGTGAGAAACGGCCGGTGGACCTGGATCAGGAGATGGTGAAGATGGCGGAAAACCAGCTGATGTTTCAGGCGCTCGCCAAGAGCATCGGGAAAAAATTTGATTCACTGCGCTATGCCATTGACGAGGGAGGCAAATAATAAATGGATACTTTAACAGCCATGCAGATCAGCGGTTCCGCGCTCAAGGCGGAAAGGGCCCGGCTCAACATCGCGGCCATGAACCTGGCCAACGCCAACACCACCCGGACCATCGAAGGCGGGCCGTACAAGGCCAAATCCGTGGTCTTCGCGGCCAAGCCCCTGGAAGGGGTGAATTTTCAGGACGCGCTCAACTCCACTACCGAGCGTCTCCGCAAGGTTGAGGTGGTGCAGGTAAGCGAAGACAAGGCGCCGTTCAAGGAGGTCTATGATCCTTCCCATCCGGACGCCGATGCGAACGGGGTGGTTCGTTTTCCCAACGTCAACGTGGCCGAGCAGATGGTGGACATGATGAGCGCCCGGCGTTCGTATGAAGCCAATGTCACGGCCCTGGATGCTGTCAAAAATATGGCGCTCAAGGCCTTGGAGATCGGCAGGTAATTGTTGGTTGAAAATGGTGTGGGGTTATTTGTAAAGCAAACCGTGAGCAACTGGAGGTATACAGATGAAAGAGATAACCATGCAGCCGGTCAGCCTGCCCGGATCATCACCGCTCAAGTCCCCCGGAGCGCCAGGCGTTGCGGGCACGGGGTTTTCCGAGATTCTCAGCCGGTCGATCGCCGAGGTGAACGGCCGGAGCCAGGAGGCTGATCTGCTTGTGAAAGGGCTTGCCGCAGGCGAACACGCCAATATTCATGAAACCATGATCGCCATGGAAAAATCGGGCATCTCCTTTCGGATGATGACCCGGGTGCAGCAGAAGGTCATTGACGCGTACCGTGAGATCATGCGGATGCAGATCTAGTGCCATGTAACGTTTTTCATTTCGCATCCCCCTCCCTTGACGGGAGGTGGTTAGGGGGTGGGTGAAGCAACAATTGGGCGTCTACATGACGACTCCCCC
>JAJZSH010000038.1 GCA_021822005.1 Deltaproteobacteria bacterium
GGGCCTCTCCGCGACTACGGCCGACGGTTTCATCGAGCCGCTACGGAAGCCGGTCACCTGTTCCCGGCCCTGGGTGATCACCGGCCAGCCGTAATTGCGGCCGGGCAGGAGATAATATTGGCCGCGTCGCCGCCCTGGGGGCCGTGCTCATGAGCCCAGAACCGGCCGGTTTCCGGGTGGCCTCCCGCAACCGCGGCCGGCCGCGACGCCGAAGACCCCGCGCACTCCTCCCTATTCCCCGGAGTGGCGGTAACTGCTCGCCTTGATGGCGGAACGGCGCATGATCTTCTGCAAGGCTGCCCTGGTCAGCCCGGAGAGTTCCGCCGCCCGGCTCACGTTGCCCTCGGTGTACTGAAGGAGGTTGGTCACATACTGGCTGGTGAACCGGCCCAGCAACTGTTCTTTCACCTCTTTATAACAGGGGCAAGCACCGCCCCCTTCGGAAAGCCAGATGGGCGGGGTGGGGATCAGCCCGTTGTCGGCGGGGACAATGATCTGAATGTCCGCCGCGGTGACGGTGTCACCACTACTGAACAACACGGCCTGCCGGACCACGTTCTGCAGTTCCCGGACATTGCCGGGCCAGGCCCGATTCACGAGCAAGGCAACGGCATCGGGAGCAAAATGCTTTTCGCCAACGCCCTGCTCGCAACAAACCTGCCGGCTGAAATAATCGACCAGCAGTGGGATATCGCTGCGGATCCGGGCCAGGGACGGAGTGATCAGGGTGACGACGTTCAGGCGGTAGAAGAGGTCCTCCCGGAAGGTGCGGTCCGCGATCTTTTTTTCAAGGTCCTGGTTGGTGATGGCGATGATGCGCACATCGATCTTCCTGGTCTTGGTGTCACCCAGGTGGCGGATCTCCTGTTCCTGCAGGACCCGGAGCAGCTTGGTCTGCACTCCCACCGGGATATCGCCGATCTCATCGAGACAGAGGCTGCCGCCGTCGGCCTCCACGAAGAGGCCGGGGTGGTCGCGATCCGCGCCGGTAAAGGCGCCCCGTTTGTGGCCGAAGAGTTCGCTCTCCAGCAGGTGCTCGGGAATCGCCGGGCAATTCACCATGACCAAGGGGTGGTTGCGCCGCTTGCTCAGGCTGTGGAGCGCTCTGGCGGCCAGTTCCTTGCCGGTGCCGGACTCCCCCCGGACCAGCACCGTGTAATCCGACAGGGCAATGGTCTGTAGCCGCTCCTGGAATTGGACCATGGCGGCTGATTGCCCAACGAACGAGGCAAAGGCCTTCTGCCGGCAGACCTGTTCCTTGAGGGTGGTATTCTCCCGGACCAGGCGGTTCCGCTCCAGCCCCTTGGCAATGACCCGGATCAGCACATCCTTGTCAAAGGGCTTGGTGATGAAATCGTAGGCGCCCTTGGTGATCGCCTCCACCGCGAGTTCGACGCTGGCAAAGGCAGTCATCATGACCACCGAAAGCTGGGGGTCGTGCTCCTTGAGCCTTTCCAACAAGGCGATGCCATTCATCTCGGGCATCATCACGTCGAGCAGCGCCAGCTCGAAGGACTGCCTGGCCGCCAGCGCAATGGCCTCGCCCGGCCGGGTGGCAGTCACCACCTCCACACCGGGGAAGCCGCGCTCTATGGTCCTCTTGAGCCCGCGGAGCAGGTCTTCTTCATCGTCAACAAGCAGAATCCGTTCGGTGGTCATACGTCTTCTCCAGAGGCAGACGGGGCAGGCAGCAGGATGGTAAAGGTGGCGCCCTCGTTGGGCACGCTCGCCACCGAGATCTCGCCGCCATGGTCGTGGACAATGCCGTAGCTCACGGAAAGACCGAGGCCGGTGCCCTCCTGCGGCCTCTTGGTGGTGAAGAACGGCTCGAAAATCTTGTCGCGCACCTCCGGGGCGATGCCGCAGCCGGTGTCCCGGATCAGGATCCGCGCCTGGCCGTGGGCTGGCAGATATTCGGTGGTGATGCGGATGACGCCCTCTTTTTCAATGGCCTGGGCCGCGTTCATAATCATGTTCAGCAACACCTGCTTCATCTTGTCCGTATCCATGTCGAGCACCGGCATTCCTTCATCCAGCGCCAGCTCGACGGTGATCTGCTCCTTGCCAAGCTGGTGGGCCACCATGGTGGTCACCTCCAGGATGGCCTGATTGATCGAGCCGGGCGCCCGGCTGGTCTGCTGATCCCGGGCAAAGCTCAGCAGATCCTGAACGATGCGCCGGCAGTTCTTCACATGCTTTTCAATGACCGCCAGGTCCTCCACCTTTTCCGGCAACCCGCTCAGGTCCTCCTTGAGCAGATCGGTGTGACAGAGGATGATGCCGAGGGGATTGTTGATCTCGTGGGCCACCCCGGCGGCCAACTGGCCCAGGGCGACCAGCTTCTCGGTCTGCTGCATGCGGTGCTCCACCTGCTTCTGCTGGGTGACGTCCTTGGCATAGCAGACGATGTTCTTGAGCGCCCCCTGGTCATCCAGGGCCGGGTAAAAATGGGTCTCGAAAACCTGGCCGTTGGGCAGCTGGCCGAAATCAGAGACCGGCTCCCGGAGGCGGATGTGGGCAATCTGCCGGAAAAGCTCGAAGGGCACGGGCTGCTGGCCGGCCAACTCCTCCACATGGCGGTTGAGAATGGTCTCCGGCTTGAAATCGTACCGGGTCAGGAAGGCCTGGTTCACCATGCGCAGCAGGCCATCCGGCGAGACGAGCGCCACCAGGTCGGCAATGGCGTCGAAGACCGATTGGAGCAGCTCCTTGCCCTGGCGAAGACTGGCCATGTTCTGGAGGCTTTCCATGGTGATGCCGACCTGGCGGCCGATGGAAAGCAGCAATTCCCGGTGCCGCGGATCGATCTCGCCGACATCGTAGCCGGTGAAGGTCATGATGCCGAGAATCTTGCTCCGGCAGCAGAGCGGAATATTGAGACAGGGCATACCGGCCGGGCCAGTGGTGAAAAAATTGAGTTCGCCGCAGACGGTCTCGCAGATCGTCGAGGCCGCCGGATCGTTCCCGGCGGTCTCCGCAATCTTCTGGGAGATCAGCTCGCAGGAGAGATGTTCGGCCAACTCTGGGGCCTTCTCCTGGCATTGCAGGAAAAGCCCGCGCCGATCCGGGCGGAAGAGGTAGATGCCCGCGCCACTGGCCGGGATCACCGCCAGGGTCTGCCGCAGGACCTTGGGCAGAATCCCGCGGAGTTCCACGGACTGGGTAATGAGTTCGGCAATGGTGTTCAGGGTCTGGAGTTCGCGGTTGCGTTCCTGCATCCGCCGGTGCAACTGCGCCTGGGACTCCTGCAGCGCCTTGGTCCGCTCCTCGACCTTGCCCTCCAGGTTCTCGGCGTAGTCGGTGAGTTGGCGGCGGTTCTCCTCTAGGTGCCGGGCAATGAGGGTGGCGGTCGCATTGAGTTCCCCGATCTCATCGAGGCTCCGGGCCTGCAGGTAGAGCTGTTCGCCCTTCTGGTCGGTGAGGTTGAGGCGGAAGATTTCGAGCAGGGAGCGGATGTTCTGGATGATGAGCCGGTTGAAGAATAAGGCGATGATGGCATAGAGAAAGAAAAAGGAGAGAAACACGGTGCTGAACACGGAAAGGGAGAACTCCATGATGCGGCGCAGCCCTTCTCCCACGGGAATGCCGACACTGACCACGCTGCTGACCTGATCCGTTTTGTTGAAGAATCCCCGGCTGTTGCCGTATAATTTAATGATATACGCCGGTGCGTCCTCCGGATTGCCGTGGCAGCGGAAGCAGGAGGCGTCAAAGTGGACCGGATTGAAACGCACGAAATACTGTTCTCCGTCCACCGTGCTGATCCCCTGCCAGGACTTGACCTCGGGATGATCGTTGAAGTAGCGGATCATCTCCCGTTCCCGCTGGTCCGCCTCGAACTCCGGATTCTTGGCATTGATGGCGACCCGCCGATAAAAGATATCCGGCAGATCCTGCTTGAACTTCTCCATGACCACCCGGCTTACGTAGGAGGTGGACATCGCCTCGAGGACAAAACTCTCCGGGCCGAGCACTTCATACATCCTTGGCCGCAACACCCCCTGGACATAGGCGCGATTGGCGTCTACCGCCGCCATGATCAACTCGGTCCTGTTCAGGGCCTCTTCCTGCAAACGTTTTTTCTGCTGAGAATAAATAATGGCGGACCAGAACAGACAAAAAAGAAAAAGAATGCACGCAAGGCCGATCAGAAATTTCTTCTGCGCGCCTGGCGGTTTGATGTGAGACAGCAGTTCCCTCGATTTCGTGCCCAGCGCCATTTCCCCCCCCCTGTAATGACTCGAAAAGGTTTGCGACAACCCCGGCGGCATGACTTCACGTAATCATGAAATCATGCCTGGTGTCAACTAAAGGCGTCACTGGATACCAGAAAATGCACCTTGCTGGCTTACCCCCTGCGTTTTCGACAACGCCCCAATGTCCGTCGCCCTGACAACATATTGTTTTTTATAGTTATTTTATTAAGACCGGGTTCTCCGGGCAACGCGGCACCCCCTTTGCATAACACACCACCAGACATCCACATTGCCACAACAACCACATTCACGCCGGAGGAGGAAAAGAGCACCCAAGAGGAAACGGAATATCAGGCTTACGTATCGGAGAGTGTGGCCATCCTGTGCTCGGCGAGAAGGGACTGCTTCCCGCTTTCACCGGTCACATCGTAGATGGCCCCAAAAGGGGGAAATATGCACGAGACAAAGAGTGACTGGTTCGCTGTGAGATCGCCAAAGTACGGTGAGACGTTTTCCCGGGCCGTGCCGGAATCGCCCCGCAAGCGATTGCCTGCCACCCAACCGCGCCGGCGATAATTTCAATCACGAAAGAGGAGGTGTTGCAATGAAAATTCTGGTTGCTCATGACGGGTCTGCTCACGCGGACAAAGCGTTGCGGAAAGCAAGTGAACTAGCGGAAAAAATAGGAGCGGAGGTCACGGTTACAACTGTTGCTCCGGATCTGTGTCTTACCGAAGTCTCCGACAGCGAATGCAAACTGATAACAGATTCGCTTTTTTCCGAAGCGGCAATTTCAATGAGGAAAGTGACTGACGAACTGAAGGCAAAAGGGATCAAGGCCGAGATTGTTATCAAGGACGGCCATCCGGCGGAACAGATTATTGATACGGCAAAGGAAATCGGGGCCGATCTCATCGTGGTCGGCTCGCACGGAAGGCACGGTGCCGGCAGGTTTTTTCTTGGCAGCGTATCGGCAAAAATTGTGGAGCATGCCCCTTGTCATGTTCTCGTCATAAAATAAAGGAGGGTTTTATTTATGGAAGAAAAACATGGTATGGCCAAGGTAATGGCCATCATTCCCGGTCTCGCGTTTATGGTATTTACCCTCTACATCCTGCGCACATATGTGGAACCATGGATGGCACATGCTGTTGTCCTTGGCCAGAAAGGATGGTTTGTCAAGGTTCTGCACCTCAATTATATTCTTTTGGCCATCATCGCCGGCATGCTGTACCGTAATCTCATGTGGGGCGGTAAGATTCCCGGTTGGGCTGAAGAAGGCTTCCGCACCACGCGCCTGTTCATAAAAGCAGGTGTCATGATGCTGGGCTCACTGTACACCATCCAGAGTCTGGCCAAGGTTGGCGGCGTGGCCATAACCCTGATCATGGCCTTTGTTTTCGGCACCATCTTTTTTATCATGTACTATGGACGCGTCCAGAAAATGGATCGCTCCCTGATCGGCGTCATGGCGGCGGCCTGTGGCGTGTGCGGCGTTTCCGCGGCCATTGCCACTGCTCCGGCCGTGCGTGCCAAGTCGGCAGATGTGGCTCTTGCCATTGCCACAGTGCTTGGCTTTGGTATCGCGAGTATGTTTGTCTCCCCCTTTATTGGCCATATGTTGCACCTCACCGATTACCAGTATGGCGCCTGGGTTGGCACCGGTATTCTCAACTCCGGGCAGGTACTGGCCACCTGTCTGGCCTACAATCCCACCATCGCTCCGGGTACCGCCGTTGCCTATGGAGAGATCTGGAACGTGGTTCGAGTCATCTCCATTCCTTTTGTCGTCTTCTTTGTTACCATGTGGTACTGGCGCGCCGAGGCCCAGACCGAGCACATTACCCTGGGCGGCATTATCAAGGACAAATTTCCTATCTTCATCCTGGGATTCTTTACCATGACCGCTCTCTCATCTCTGGAAATGCTGGGCGCGGAAGGCTCATCCACGATTCATCTCATGCGTACGGTCATGAGTTGGATTTTCGGATTGGGCCTTGTTGGTCAGGGCGCCTATATTGATGTTCGCGAACTCCGGGCCGCGGGCGGCGCGCCACTCAAGGTTGGTTTTGCCGCCGGCCTCTTCAAATATGCCCTGGCCCTGGTGATAGTCTTACTTTTTGTATCCAAAGAAGCCAATTTTTAGGAATCGTTATGAAATAACCTGACCCAGGATGGGTATTTCGTTGCAGTTCCTTATGCCGGTTTGGCTATTCAAAATAACCATGTTATCCTTTATAGTGGTTTAAGGAGGTATTTTATGTCTGAACCAAAGAAAAACACCAAGATGACCGTCTTTAAAACCGATCGTCACGAAGACCTGGCAGCCATGTTTTTTGTGACCATTGCCGTGGTTTCGGTACTTGTCTATATGGCCTACATCGTCCCCAGCATTACCCTTAAAGCTC
The DNA here is from genome assembly GCA_021822005.1 of Deltaproteobacteria bacterium. Taxonomy (GTDB): domain Bacteria; phylum Desulfobacterota; class Desulfobulbia; order Desulfobulbales; family Desulfurivibrionaceae; genus Thiovibrio. Next base: position 6,605 of record JAJZSH010000038.1, read on the forward strand.
CAATGGATGGGAAGGTCGTCGCCATTTCGGTCCAACCGGAGGCCCAGGTGAAAAAAGGTGATCTGCTTTATTCAATGGAAATAAAACAAAAAAAATACGTTCATGATACACTTGAAGAAAAAATCGTCACCAAAGATTTCCATGCAAAAACCAGTGGAAAAATCCTGTCCATAAGCGCCAAACCAGGAGATGTTGTGAAAAAAGACAAGAACGAAATCCTGGTGTTGGAACATGAAAAAGGAGTCCTTCCATAAATGAAGATACTGCTGGCGTTAGATCCATCGACACGAACCATGGACGAAGCGATCAAGTTCGCCGCCGAGAAACAGGCGAGTCTTACGGCCCTGTTCGTCCTGGATACCACCTGGAATGACTACACCGGTCATGACTGGTTGTCCGGAAGCGGATCGCGCGCGGATTTCCTGGAGTATGCCAGGGACGATGAACTGGCCAGCGAAGTTGACGTCCTGGCCACGTTTCGCGGGCGTTGCCCTCCGGACTGCGAAATCAGGTCCGCCACCGGGCGAGTGACCGATGAGATATTGAACGAACTTGCCAGGGGAGATTACGATCTGCTGGTCATGAGCCAACCCTTCCGGCGGGGGTTGGAAATTGTCCGCGACACCGCGGGGATGATCTTGAAAGGAGCAACCTGCTCCGTGTATCTGGTTCGAGAGGATGAAGTTCGCTGTTCCTCGAGGAGCGGAATTGAGTCGTCTCTCGGTGTTCCGGCAAGTTAACAGGGCAACAGGGGGGGTATTCCGGGTCCGGCTTAAGCGGAATCCCCTTCTGCGCCTTTTTCTCATATTTGCAGTGGCTAACCACTTGTCAGAATTGGCGATCCATCCCTGATTACACAGGGGCTGTCGAAAAACGAACTTTCACAGTCAGCTTGGGAGGAAAACTATGGACCAAAAGAAAATCAATGAAGACAAACTGGCAGAAGGACACTGCGATTCGGAAAAAACCTGCGCCGTGGAGGAGAAAAAAGGCTGGCTGAGCGAGGACTGGCTCTCGCTCTGGCTGGGGCTCTTCATTTTCCTGCTTTCCCTTGGCGCGTTCCAGGGGGCCAACATCCTGGGCTGGGGCGCGACAACAAGCGTATGGACCGAGGTCGCCAAATCCACCAAGGCGGTCTCCATCGACTACCAGACGGTCAAGGGCGAGATCACCAAGATCGACGGCAACAAGGTCACCCTCAAAAAGAGTGACGGCAAGGAGGCCACCATCACCGTCAAGACCGACCCGTCGCGGCTGGCGGTCGGGCAATCTTACGAGCAGAAAGGGCTCTCGCCCATGGCCTCGCTCTTCATTACCTATCTGGTGATGCTGGCAATCATGGGGCTGGGCTCGATGCTCATCGGGGCGGACCTCAAAAAATTCGCCGTCGGCTTCACCCTGGTCTTCTGGATCAGCTACCTCTGCTGGCTCATGGGGCACTATGCCTACATCGCCGCCACCAAGAACGATCAGGCGAAATTCGGCATCGACTGGTCAATGAGCATGACCGGCGAGTTCGGCTTCATCATCGCCCTGGTGGCGGGGCTCATGGTCGGCAACCTCTTCCCCCGGCTGGCGGAGATGATGAAAGAGGCGGCCCGGCCGGAACTCTATATCAAGACCGCCATCGTCATCATGGGCGCCGGGCTTGGCCTGAAGGCGGCCCAGTCGTTCGGCCTGGCCAGCAACATCATGTTCCGGGGCTTCTGCGCCATTGTCGAGGCGTACCTGATCTACTGGGCGGTGGTCTACTATATCTCGCGGAAGTACTTCAAATTCAGCCGTGAATGGTCGGCGCCCCTTGCCTCCGGCATCTCCATCTGCGGCGTGTCCGCCGCCATCGCCACCGGCGGGGCCATCCGCGCCCGTCCGGTGATCCCGATCATGGTCTCCTCGCTGGTCGTGATCTTCGTGGCGGTGGAAATGGTGCTGCTGCCCTTTGCCGCCAAGCTCTTCCTCTGGCAGGAACCATTGGTGGCCGGCGCCTGGATGGGGCTCGCGGTCAAGTCCGACGGCGGGGCCATCGCCAGCGGCGCGGTGACCGATGCCCTGATCCGGGCCCAGGCCATGGATATGGAGGGCATCAACTACGCCGAGGGGTGGATCACCATGACCGCCACCACGGTGAAGATGTTCATCGATATCTTCATCGGCGTCTGGGCCGTACTCCTTGCCTATATCTGGTGTGCCAAGATCGAGTGCAAGCCCGGCCAGAAGGTGCGGCTCATCGAGATCTGGAACCGTTTCCCCAAATTCGTGCTCGGCTACATCGCCACCTTCATTATCCTGCTGACCATCTGCTGGCCGGCGGTCAAGGCGATTGCCCCGGCGGAACATGCCCTGAGCGGATTGAAGGTGCAGATCGCCTCTCTGGAAAAGCAGATCAGCGCCAGCAAGGACCCGGCCGCCACCACCACGTTGCAGGCAACGCTCAAGGAGGCCAAGGCCAAGGAAAAGGAGTGGAAGGACTCGACCAAGGAGCCCAACAAACTGATCGGGAAGGCCAAGGCGGCCACCTCGCAGGGCGACGTCTTCCGGAAGATATTCTTCCTGCTCTGCTTCTTCACCATCGGCGTGGTCTCGAACTTCAAGAAGCTGGCACAGGAGGGGATCGGCAAACTCGCCGCCGTGTACGGCATTTCCCTGTTCGGCTTCATCATCTGGGTAGGACTCGCCATCTCATGGCTCTTTTTCCACGGCGTCAAACCGCCAATACTCTAAAAGGAGAACAGACATGACGGATAAATCACAGATTGCCGATGAGATGAAAAAAATGGACTACGAACCGCTCCTGCCCGCGGAACTGTCGCTCATCAGATGGAGTATTTCCCTCGGCGTGGGGTTGCTGGTCGTCTTCTACTTCCTGAGCCAGTGGCTCTTCCCTGGCGGCCACTGAAAACCAAGGAGGGCGGCTTCCCCCGGCAAGAGGAAGCCGCCCTACCCCGAACCCATATCAGGCCAAACGCCGTCCCCGGTCGGGGACGGCGTTTTTATGCAACCACACTCAGTTTCATTCAGCGCCGCAAGGCCGCGTACGCCTCTTCGTACTCCCGTAACCGCTGCCGCCAGGCGAGTAGTCCGTGATGTCCGTTGCGCCATGCCTCCAGTGCCTGCCCATCAATCATGCCTTGGGGCACCTCGCCGGCAAGCGCTTGCACGGTGGTGAGGCCATACCGCTTCTCAAGCCGGGCGAGTTCTTCCTTCTGCCGGGCAACCATATTTTTGCACACCTGAATCTCCCGTGAAATGGATATCATGTACTCGTCGGTCTGCAAATCCGCATGCATGTGTTCACCTGTTGTGAAGGCTTGATTTCTCCTGCCGAAAAAGCCGCTTCTTCTCGCCATCCCCTTTCACCACTTTATAATCTATACGAGAATACGCTATGACAGCAACGAATTCAGGAGGATCGGCAAAGGCTCGTTTTTTTGTTGCGCTTTTGCCGGCAATCACCGATATTCCAGCAGACCGACAGCCACTATCCCGGCCCGGCCTGGCGCCATAACCGGCGAAAAAACCAGGAGTTCAAACCTGTCCCTGCCGATTGCAACGCCAGCCGAAAAAGGAAGCCATGAGCACGACAACGGACCCCATGGGCACCAAAAAACTCGCCGGCCTCTCCCTGGCCGCCCTCGGCGTGGTGTTCGGCGACATCGGCACCAGTCCGCTGTACGCGCTGCGCGAATGCTTCCATGGCGAGTTCGGCATCGAGGTGACCCGCGCCAACGTGCTCGGCGTCGTCTCCCTCATCGTCTGGGCCATGCTGCTCATTGTTACCATCAAATACCTCTCCTTCATCCTGCGGGCCGACAACGAGGGTGAGGGCGGGGTGCTTGCCCTCACCGCCCTGATCAAACCCAAAAACGTCAAACCCCGCACCCTGCAATGGACCATGGTGGGCATGGGTTTGTTTGCCGCCTGCCTGCTTTACGGCGACGGGATCATCACCCCGGCCATCTCGGTCTTGAGCGCGGTGGAAGGAATCAAGAACATCACCCCGGTCTTCGAATCCTCGGTCATCCCGCTGACCATCGTCATTCTGGCCGGCCTCTTTCTGATCCAGCGCCGCGGCACCGCCAAGGTGGGCATTCTCTTCGGGCCGATCATGCTGCTCTGGTTCACGGTGCTCGCCGCCCTCGGCGTCATCCAGATCATGCGGGTACCGCAGATCCTGGCCGCCCTCGCCCCCTGGTACGGCCTCGCCTTTCTCGTTACCAACAAAATCCACGGCTTCATTGTCCTCGGTGCCGTCTTCCTGGCAGTGACCGGCGCCGAGGCGATCTACGCCGACATGGGCCACTTCGGCCGCCGGCCTATCCGACTCACCTGGCTTTTCGTCGCCTTCCCGGCCCTGGCCCTCAACTACCTCGGCCAGGGCGCGCTGCTGCTGGTCAGACCCGAGGAATCGCACCACCCCTTCTACGCCCTGGTACCGGACTGGGCCATGGTGCCCATGGTCCTCCTCGCCACCATGGCCACCATCATCGCGTCCCAGGCGGTAATCACCGGTTCGTTTTCCCTGACCCGCCAGGCGATCCAGCTCGGTTACCTGCCCCGGTTGCGGATTACCCACACCTCCTCGCAACAGATGGGCCAAATCTACGTGGCGCCGGTCAACTGGCTGCTGATGCTGTGCACCATCGGCCTGGTGGTCGGCTTCCAATCGTCGAGCAAGCTGGCTGCGGCCTACGGTATTGCCGTGACCACCACCATGCTCATCACCACCCTGCTCTTTTACGTGGTGGCGCGCAAACGCTGGGGTTGGAATCGCTTCACCGCCGGCCTCGTCACCGCCCTCTTCTTTGCCGTGGACCTGCCCTTCTTCGCCGCCAACATGACCAAAATCCTCCACGGTGCCTGGTTCCCCCTGGCCCTAGGCGCTTTCTCCTTCCTGGTGATGATCACCTGGGAACAGGGCCGGGAAATTCTCGGTACCCAGATGGCAGCCATCACCACCCGGCTCGACGTCTTCAAGGCCATGCTGGCCAAGACGCCGCCCCAGCGGATCAACGGCCAGGCCGTCTTCCTGACCCGCAACCACGATACCGTGCCGGCGGCGCTGATGCACAACCTCAAGCACAACAAGATCCTCCACTCCGAGGTGGTCTTTCTGAACATCCGCACCGAGGAGATCCCGCGGGTGCCGAACTTCGAGAAGATCGAGGCGGAAAAACTGGGCAGCGGCCTCTACCGGATCATCGCCCACTACGGCTTCATGGAGGAGCCGCAGATCGGCACCATCTTCGCCCTGGCCCGCGACAAGGGGATCAATCTGGACCTGCAGAACGCCAGTTTCTTCCTCGGCCGCGAGAAACTCTCCATCGGCGACCGCCCGCGCATGAGCCGCTGGCGCTCCAACCTCTTCCTGTTCATGACCCGCAACGCCATGGACGCCGCCGCCTTCTTCGACATCCCGCCGGACCAGGTCATCGAGGTGGGGGTCCAGCTCGAACTGTAGCCCCCATCCGGCACCTTTTTACAGAACCACGAGGGAAACACCATCATGACAGACGCACTCGCCCTGCTTGCCCTCCTTGTTGGCCTCGAACTGGTGCTGGGGGTCGACAACATCCTGGTCATCTCGATCTTTGTCGGCCGGCTGCCGGCCGAACAGCGCAAAGCCGCGCGGCTGGCCGGTCTCGCCTGCGCGCTCGGCGCCCGCATCGTCATGCTGGTCGTCCTGCTGGCCCTTGCCGGGCTGACCAGCAACGTCTTCCTCCACTTCTCCATCCGCGACCTGATCCTCATCGCCGGCGGGCTCTTCCTGCTCTGGAAGGCGGTGCGCGAAATCCACCATACCGTGGAATTGAAGGACGAACAGGGGGCGACAACCGGGGCGGTGCTGAGCAGCTTTGCCACCATCATCACCCAGATCGTGCTGCTGGACATCGTCTTCTCCATCGATTCGGTCATTACCGCCATCGGGCTTACCGACCAGATCTGGATCATCATCGGCTCGGTGATGATCTCCTTCGTGGCCATCCTCTTCTTTGCCGGACCCATCGGCGAGTTCATCCTGCATCACCCCGCCCTCAAGATCCTGGCGCTCTCCTTCCTGATCACCATCGGCGTCACCATCTTCATGGAGGGGCTGCACAAACATGTGCCCAAGGCGTACATCTACCTGCCCATGGGCTTCGCCCTGCTGGTCGAACTGCTCCAGATGCGCTACGAGCACAACCAGCGCACCACCCTGGCCACGGCCCGAACTCCCGGCAACGAATAAAGCACTTCCCCGCGTACCGCCCGACCAGCGCGAAAAATTCCCTTTTGTTCTGTAAAACGGTGTGGTAATAAAATTTTGTGAACTATTAAACCGTGCTAAGCGGCCTTCTTCCACCTGTCACACCGTCATCCACGAACCGGCTGGACATGGCAAAGAACCTTGGCACCCAAAGGAGGACTCAGTGCCATGAATCTCTACGTTGGAAACCTGCCCTACAAGCTCAGCGAATCGCAACTCACCGATCTCTTCAGCCAATTCGGCGAAGTGAAGAGCGCCAAGATCATCAAGGATCAGGCCACCGGCCAGTCCAAGGGGTTTGGTTTCGTGGAGATGTCCAGTGGCGATGGCGGTCAGCAGGCCATGCAGGCACTGAACGGCAAGGAAGTTGAAGGCCGCAAGATCATTGTCAACGAGGCCCGGCCGCCGCAGAAAAAAGCAGGCCATGGCGGCGGCCCGCGCCGCTATTAACGGTTACTCTTACAACCGCTTACGGATACTGACGGCATACCGCGCCGTGCGCGCTGAGGAAACCATCACCACCAGTGCCGGCCATGAACCACTGGTCTACGACCACGGCAAACGCGAGATCATCCTGTCTCATTCTTTCCGCTGCTTGAGTGCGGGGGAGCACGCACCATGAGCAAAGCAAGCGGCAACGGTCTGCGCCGACTCCGGAACGCATGGGGATGGTCGATCAAAGGGCTCCGGGCGGCCTTCCGTCATGAGGCCGCCTTCCGGCAGGAGGTGATGGCGATGGCGGTGCTGGCGCCGGCCGGCCTCTGGCTGGGCAGAAACAGCAGCGATCAGGTTTTGCTGGTCGGCAGCCTCTTGCTGGTGCTCATCGTCGAGCTGCTTAACAGCGCGGTCGAGGCGGTGGTTGACCGCGTTGGACCGGAGCACCACGAACTCGCCGGCCGCGCCAAGGATCTCGGTTCCGCCGCCGTCCTGCTTGCCATCGCCACCGCGCTGCTGACCTGGTTGCTGATTCTGCGCAACTGACCGCTACTGCCACATTGTGGCAGATCGCTTGACAACCATCTCCCCATCGGGCATAATCGGTCATTCGTTCGCATCGGCCTACCAGCCGCGCTCCGAACCACAACCCGGATTGTGCCGCCATGAAACCACAGCCCATCCGCCCGCAGGATTGCTTCAAGTCCTATACCTTCGACCAGGACAAGGTGTGCAGCCCCATCGACACGGTCAACCGCTTCAAGCAGCGGCTTGCCGAGGTCGATCTCGACATCCTGCAGGAGGTCCGCCGCATCGACACCGGCCGTCTCGACATCCCGGTCTACTTCAGCGTCTGCGGCAAGGATGCCGTGGAAACCATCGGCAACAAGAAGCAGATGGGCAAGGGCAGCACGCCGGAACAATCCCAGGCCAGCGCCTGCATGGAACTGGCCGAACGGTTCAGCTTCTTCAGCTTCAAAAAGAACCCGGCCAACTTCATCCGCGATACCTACGCCCGGCTCAAGGCCAAGGGCGAACCGGTGCTCGGCCTTAATTACCTGCTCCAATCGGTCCACGACGAGGCCACCGATCTCGCGACGCTGGAGCAGCTCATCGCCGACCTGCCGATGCAATGGGTCTGGGCCAGCAACCTCACCCGCGGCGAAGAGGTGCTGGTGCCCTTCAGCTGGTTCTATGCGATCAACGAGTTCAACGGCCCCTCGGCGGGCAACACCCATGAAGAAGCGATTCTGCAGGGGGTGAGCGAGATCGTCGAGCGCCACGTCTGCGCGGTGGTGACCCGCGACCGGGTGCCGGCTCCGCGCATCGACCCGGCCTCGGCCCAGGACCCGGTGGCCCGTGAACTGATCGATAAATTCAGCCGCCACAACATCGAACTCTACCTCAACGACTTCACCCTCGACACCGGCATCCCGACGGTGGCGGCCCTGGCCATCGACCGCTCCACCTTCCCGGCAATGAGCGAGATCGTTTACACCGCCGGTACCACGCCGGACCCGGAAAAGGCGCTGATCCGCGCCATTACCGAGGTGGCCCAACTGGCCGGCGATTTCGAGAGCAAGTCGAACTACGTGGCCAGCGGCCTGCCGAAACCGCTGACCATGGAGGAGATGGACTACCTCACCACGCCGAGCCGCACCGTGGCGATCAGTGAGTTGCCCAACCTAAGCGACAACAACATGCGGGTGGAGATCGAACGCTACCTCGCCGCACTTGGCCGCCTCGGCATGGAGGTGCTGGTGGTCAACACCATGCACCCGGCGCTCCAGGTGCCGGCCATCTATACCATCGTGCCGGGTGCCCACTTCCGCGAGCGGTCGATGGTGCAGAATGTCGGCCTCTTTGTCGCCAAGCTCATCCACGAGCAGATCGACGACCTGGTGGAACAGAGCCGCCAGCTCATCCGGCTGCGCGAATTCCTGCCCGAGGCCTACTATCTCGAATTCTACCTCGGCAAAAACCTCATGGCCATGGGCCAGCACGAACAGGCGCTCAAGCACTTCGAACTGGCGCTGGCCCTCAATCCGGAGGCCGAGGATCGGCCCTATCTTTATTCCTTCATGGGAGACTGTCTCAAGGAAATGGGCCGCTACGAAAAGGCGCTGGCCGCGCTTTACGAAGGGCTCACGCATGACGAGGAACGGCCCGATCTCCACAACCTGCTGGGCTTCTGCCACTTCAAGCTTGCAGACCATGAAACCGCGGTGCTGCATTTTGC
>JAJZSH010000039.1 GCA_021822005.1 Deltaproteobacteria bacterium
AGCCGTGCCGAGCAGGCCGATAAGGGCCGCCCCCAGCAAGGCTCCGTGCAGGGCGGTCAGGAAGGCCGCCGTATGCTCCGGCCGGAAGTCCCGCAAGTCAAGGCCGCTGGTAAGTCCCCGAAAAAACAGGGAGAAGAGCAGGGTGGCCTGGGCGATGCCCAGGAGCATGCCCAGATTTCTGGCCGTGGCCAGCAGGGCCGCGGCTGCCCCCGCCTTGCCGGCCTCCACCTGGCTCAGGACCGAGGCGCTGTTTGGCGAAAGAAACAGGGCCTGGCCCAGGCCAAGCAGCATCAACTGTCCGGCAATAATGAGCGGCGGGGTTGCGGCCTGAATCGTGGAGAGCAGGAACACCCCCAGGGTGGAGACGCTCAGGCCCAGGGTGCTGAGGAACCGTGCGCCGACATAATCGGAAAGCCAGCCGGCCAGGGGAGAGACCACCAGGATCGAGGAGGGAATGGCCAGCATGACCAACCCTATCCTCGAAGGCGGCAGGCCGAGAACCCGGTCAAGATGAAACGGGGTGAGCAGGATCACGGCAAAGAGGACCATGAAGGAAAGCACGGCGCTGACCATGGCCAGGCTGAAATGCCGGTTGCGGAAAAGCGACATTGCCAGAAGCGGGTGGGGCAACCGGGCCTCGATGGCGATAAAACAATACAGGGCTCCCGCCCCGGCACCGCCGGTGAGGAGCAAGCGGGTGGCTGACCAGCTGGCCGAGGAGGCATGGGTCAGGGTCAGGCAAAGCAGGACAAGGGCTGTCGCCCAGGTGAGGCTTCCCAGCCAGTCCAACGGTCCGGTGTAATGCCTGGCTGGTCCGGGCAGGATCCGGATGGCGAGGAAGGCGAAGACCAGGCCCAAAGGGACAGTGATAAAAAAAAGGACGCGCCAGGAGGCGAGTTCGAGCAGGAAGCCCCCCAGGCTCGGGCCGCTCATCAGTCCGAGGGAAACGGCCATGCCGATCAACCCCAGGCCACGGCCCAGCTGTTCCCTGGGGAATGTTTCCTTGATGATCGCGGGTCCGGCGGCCATCATCATCGCGGCGCCCAAGGCTTGAAAAAATCTGGCAACAACAAGGAAGGTCAGGACCGGGGCATAGGCGCAGGCCAGGGAGCCCAGGCCGAAGATCAACAGGCCGAAGGTGTATATCTTTCCCCGGCCCAGCCGGTCGGAAAGATGGCCCCAGAAGAGCAGGGAGGCCGTGATGGTGAGCAGGTAGACCATCACCACCCACTGGGTGTCGCTGAGCGAGCTGTGGAAGTCCTTCATGATGAAGGGCAGGGCGATATTCACCATGCTGCTGTCCAGAGTGGACATGAAAACACCGGTGGCCACGATGAGGAAGGTGGGCCATTTGTTTGCAGGAGAAGACACGGAAGGGGTCTGTTGCCTCGGAGAAAAAAGAGCGGGTTTTCGCGCCGGATGCATTATCGCCGGCTGATTTTTTGTACTGTATCGCAAGTTGTCTGATCCTGCAAAGGGGATTGCTTCAAAAATGGCTTTTTACGACTTCAACCATACCGATTCTGGTGAAAAAAATGGCTGGTACTCGAAGCGAAGGTGAGGATGAGAGAATTACCCCGTGTATCGCGGGCTGCAAGGATCCCGCCCTGGGAGAGATTCTGCGGGCGACAGCAATGGCTGCCCTTGCCGCGGGCCGCGTCTTGCGAAGCTTGTACGACAAGCCCCACCGGATTACCCACAAGGGGACCATTGATCTGGTCACCGAGGCGGACGTGGCTTCGGAACAGACCGTGCTTGCAATGCTGCGGGAAGCGGGCGGCGGCATCGGTTTTCTGGCGGAAGAATCGCACTCCTCCTATGAAGATCTTCCCCACGGCCCGGTCTGGGTCATCGACCCCCTGGACGGCACCACCAATTTTGCCCATGGGTTCCCTTTTTTTGCCGTGTCCATCGCCTATGCAGAGGGCACGGCCAGCAAGGTCGGAGTGGTGTACGCGCCCATGCAGGATGAGCTTTTCTGCGCCTGCCAGGGGGGCGGCGCCTGGCTCAATGGCAGCCCCATGCATGTTTCCGGGACGTCTTCCTTGCAGGACTCGCTCCTGGCCACGGGCTTTCCCTATGCCATCGAGCAGGAGGTCGAGGGGGTGATGGCACCCCTCACCCGGTTGGTGACGAGATGCCAGGGCGTGCGGCGGGCCGGGGCTGCGGCGCTCGATCTCGCCTATCTTGCCTGCGGCAGGACCGACGGCTTCTGGGAGATCAATCTCAAGCCCTGGGATACCGCGGCTGCCATGCTGCTGGTGAGCGAGGCCGGGGGCAGGCTGACCACCTACGATGGCAAAGGGTACACCCCCTATGTCCCGGAGGTGGTGGCGAGCAATGGGAAAATCCATGCCGAACTGGTCGGGCAATTGGCGGATTTCACTCGAGGGGAAAGAGTGAAAAATGAAAAGTGAAAAATGGAGAGTGGAGGGATGCTTTTTCCTGTCGACAGCCTACCACAATGTGGTAGGCTGTTCAGGGGTGAGGTCGAAAAAGCCCCCGGCAGACAGCTTTTCACACCGTTTACGAACAGAACCGGAGAAACGCCATGGAATCTGAAAAGAAAATGCATTTTCATACCCGGGTGATTCATGCCGCCTTAACCCCGGGAGAGTGGCAGGGCGCCACCCTGCCTCCCATTTTTCAGACCGCCGCCCATTGCCACGAGACAGCGGAGAGCCTGAGCGAGACCTTTGCCGGGCGTTCCACCGACCATATCTACGCGCGGCTCACCAACCCCACCAACAGGGTGCTGGAGCAGAAGCTGGCCGCGCTGGAAGGCGGCCGCGGCGCCGTATTCATGTCTTCAGGCATGGCGGCGATCACCAACGGCTGTCTGGCCCTGCTGCGGTCCGGGGACGAGTTTGTCTGCGGCAATTCGCTCTTTATGTCCACCTATGTTCTCTTTGCCAACGTCTTCAAGAAGTTCGGGATCACGGCCCGCTTTGTCGAGTCCACCGATCTGGCGGCCATTGCGGCGGCGATCAACGAGAAAACCCGGTTCCTCTATCTTGAAACCATCGGCAACCCGAAGATGGATGTGCCGGACCTGGCCAGGGGTGCGCAGCTCGCCCATGGCCATGGCCTGCCCCTGGTGGTTGACAATACCCTGGCCACCCCGTACCTGTGCCGCCCCCTGGAGCTGGGCGCTGATATCGTCATCCATTCCACGACCAAATACCTGAGCGGCCATGGCGACGCGGCAGGCGGGGTGGTTATTGACGGAGCGCGTTTCAACTGGAGCAGCGAACGTTTTGCCGATTTTGCGCCATTTGTCGAGCGCAAGGGCGAGCTTGCCTATCTTGACCGGGTCTGGCGGGAGCTGCACATCAATTTCGGCACCACGGCGGCGCCGCTCCATGCCTATCTGACCATGCTGGGCCTGGACACTCTCGCCCTGCGGATGGAGCGCCATCTGGCCAATGCCGGGCAGGTCGCCGCCTTTCTCGCCTCGCACCCCGAGGTGCAGTGGGTGAATTACCCCGGCTTTGCCGACCATCCCCAGCACGGGGTGGCGCAAAAACAGTTCGGGGACTTAGGCTTTGGCGGCATGTTCACCTTCGGTCTGGCGGACCAGGCCGCCTGTTTTCGCTTCATCAACAATCTGAAGCTGGTCTATCACCTGGCCAACATCGGCGACTGCAAGAGCCTGGTCATTCATCCCTATTCCAGCCAGTACCTCTCCTTTGCCGGGGAGACGAAGAAAAGTCTGTCCATTACCCCTGATCTGGTGCGGCTCTCCGTGGGGATTGAGGCGGCGGAGGATATCGTGGACGATCTTGCCCAGGCTCTCTCGAAGATCTAGGCCATGAACACCGCTTGCCTCGGCCTGGTCCAAAAACGGTTTTTCACCTTTGCCGAGCCGCCCCATGAGCTTGTGCTTGAAAGCGGCGAACGCCTGGGACCGGTGACCATCGCCTACGAAACCCTCGGCGCCCTGGCGCCGGACAAGGGCAACGCCATCCTCGTGGTCCATGCGCTCACCGGGGATTCCCATGTGGCGGGCTGTTACACCAAAGAGGATGCCAGGCCCGGCTGGTGGGAGATCATGGTCGGGCCGGGAAAGGCCATCGACACGGAGCGCTATTTCGTCATCTGCGCCAACGTGCTGGGCGGCTGCATGGGCAGCACCGGCCCTTCCTCGATCAACCCGGCAACCGGCCGCCCCTATGGTCTGTCGTTTCCCCTGGTCACCATCGGCGATATGGTGACGGCGCAAAAGGCGCTCGTCGATCATCTCGGCATTTCCCGGCTGCTCGCGGTGGTGGGCGGCTCGGTGGGCGGCATGCAGGTCCTGGCCTGGTGCGCCCGCTATCCGGAGATGGTGCGGGGTGCGATTCCCCTGGCCACCACGCCCCGGCATTCGGCCCAGTCCATCGCCTTCAACGAGGTGGCCCGGCAGGCGATCATGGCAGATCCCCATTGGCGCGGCGGCGATTATTACGGCGGGGCCAAGCCCGATCTCGGCCTGGCCGTGGCCCGGATGATCGGCCACATCACCTATCTTTCCAACGAGTCCATGCGCCGCAAGTTCGGCAGGCAGCTGCGCAGCAGGGATGCCCTTTCCTTTCATTTTGATGCCGGCTTCGAGGTGGAGAGCTACCTGCGCTACCAGGGCAACAAGTTTGTCGAGCGCTTTGACGCCAATTCGTTTCTTTACCTGACCAAGGCCGCGGATTATTTCGATCTCGACGATTACGCGGCAACCGGTCTGGCCGGGGCGTTCAAGGGTTCCCGCACCAGTTTCCTGGTGGTGGCCTTCACCTCGGACTGGCTGTATCCCACCGGGCAGTCACGCGCCCTGGTTCAGGCCCTCAAGCGAAACGGGCTTGAGGTGAGTTTTTGCGAGATTCAATCGGACTGGGGCCATGACGCCTTTCTTCTGCCCAATGAAAGGTTGCACACCCTGGTGGCCGCGTTTCTCTCCCGGATTTTCCGGGAGGGTCTTGCCGGAGAGTAATTCCATTTCTATTTCGATAGTGAAGCCAAGACACTGCAGGAGCGACCTCTGGTCGCGATCCGCCGCGAATATCGCGACCAGAGGTCGCTCCTACAAATTCACCTTTGATTTAGAAATGGAATTAGAAATGGAATAAGGGGGAATCATGCGTTTTGACCTGAAGATCATCGCCTCCTGGATCGAGCCTGGTTCGCGGGTGCTTGACCTCGGCTGCGGGGAGGGGGAGCTGCTCCAGTATCTCAAGGAGCAGAAAGGGGTGAAGGCCACCGGCATCGAAAAGCATGAGGCCGAGGTGGCGGTCTGCATCGCCAAGGGGATTTCCGTGCTCCAGGGGGATTTCAATCTGGAGGTCGCGGATTATCCGCCGGACAGCTTTGACTACATCGTCATCAGCCAGACCCTGCAACAGGTCTACGAGCCGGTCGCCCTCATCCGCACCCTTCTTGCCATCGGCAAAAAGGTCATTGTCAGCTTCCCCAATTTCAGCTACTGGCGGATCCGCCTGCAGCTCCTGTTCGCGGGCTATGCGCCGAAAAGCAAGGAGCTGCCCTACGAATGGTATAACACCCCGAACATCCGGGTGATCACCCTCCGGGATTTCCGCAACTTTGCCCGGGAAAAGGACATCGTCATCCTCAAGGAGGTGGCGATCAACACCCACCGGCAGCAGGAAACGGGTAATATCGTCAGCTTCCTCCCCAACCTGCGGGCCACCTACGGCATCTTTCTGATCGGGCGCGCTCAGCGGCATGGAGATTAGCAACCAGTCTGGCTCAATGTGACTGTTTTGATGGTGCTGCCGGTCCTTTTTTTCCTCCCCTCCCCCCAAAAAAAATCTACCTGGGACACCATTTGTCCCAGGTGATGGCCTGAATAGGCGTAATTGGAAAAATACGATCGGCATTTTTCCAAGCGATCCCCGGACGAACCGGGATCTCACCAGGCCTGAAGGCATTGCGGCCAAACACCGCCCGGAAAGGATAAAAAAAATCTTGCGATTGCCTTGATCTTCCTGTAATAAGAATTATTCTCAATTCGAGGAGGAAGATCATGTCGCAACTCAACAACCACAGCCTGCGGATAACCAAGCAACGCCAGATCATTCTCGATGAACTGTGCAGCGTGACCTCGCACCCCACCGCTGACGTGCTCTACCAGATGGTGCGCAAGCGTCTGCCAAAAATCAGCCTGGGCACGGTCTACCGCAATCTTGAGATCATGTCCGAGTGCGGGATCATTCAAAAACTGGATATCGGCGGCACCCAGAAGCGTTTCGACGCCACGGCCCATGTCCATTACCATGTGCGCTGCAACCAGTGCGGCCGGGTTGACGACCTTGACCTTCCCCCGGATTTCAATGTGGAAAAGGCTGCGAGCAAGCTGACATCTTTTACAATTCTCCGGCACCGCCTGGAATTCACCGGCATCTGTCCGGAATGCCAGCCCTGATTTTCTCCGGGCCTGGTTTTTTCCACACAGACCGCTGGGAAACATGTACAATACAAAAAAAATCCAAACACTTTTCCAAATACAATCATCTACAATCATCGCGTTCCACGCAGGAGGTTATCCAGATGGGCTCTTTGAAAGGCACCCGGACAGAAAAGAACATCCTCACCGCCTTTGCCGGCGAATCTCAAGCCCGCAACCGGTACACCTATTTTGCCTCCCAGGCCAAGAAAGATGGATATGTCCAGATCTCCGACATCTTCACCGAAACGGCCAACCAGGAAAAAGAACACGCCAAACGGCTGTTCAAGATGCTGGAAGGTGGAGAGGTGCAGATCACCGCCAGCTTTCCGGCCGGGGTTGTCGGCACCACCCTGGAAAACCTTGGCGAGGCCGCGGCTGGAGAAAACTACGAGCAAACCACCATGTATCCTGAATTTGCCAAGATTGCCAGGGAAGAGGGCTTTCTCGACATAGCCGGGGTATTCATGGCCATTGCCGTGGCGGAGAAACAGCACGAAAAGCGTTACCGGGACCTCATGGCCAATATCGAAAAGGGCCGGGTTTTCAAACGAGACGCCACAGTGACCTGGCGCTGCCGCAACTGCGGCTATCTCCATGAGGGCGCGGAGGCCCCGGAGAAATGCCTGGCCTGCGCCCATGCCCGGGATCATTTTGAACTGCATGGCGAAAACTGGTAATTTAATCAAGGAGGAACCACCATGGCTGAGAAACTGCAAGTGTACAAATGTGAAGTGTGCGGCAATATCGTCGAGGTTCTGCACGGCGGGGTCGGCGAGCTCGTCTGTTGCGGCCAGCCCATGACCCTGCTCACCGAAAACACCGTCGATGCCGCAAAGGAAAAGCATGTGCCGGTAATCGAGAAGGTAGCGGGCGGCTACAAGGTGAAGGTCGGAGCCGTTGCCCATCCCATGGAGGAAAAGCACCATATCGAATGGATCGAGCTCATCGCCGGGAACAAGGCCTACCGCCAGTTTTTCAAACCCGGCGATGCCCCGGAGGCTTTTTTCGCCGTGGACGCTACCCAGGTCAGTGCCCGCGAATTCTGCAATATCCACGGACTCTGGAAGGCCTGAGATGCTGAGCAAAAATATGGAAAAAGCTCTCAACGAGCAGATAAATGCGGAATTTTATTCTTCGTACATGTACCTGTCCATGAGCGCCTATTTCGGCTCCGTCGGCCTGCCCGGCGCGGCCCAGTGGATGCAGGCCCAGGTCCAGGAGGAATGGTTCCACGGCATGAAGCTTTTTCGGTATGTCAATGAACGGGGCGGCCGCGTGGCCTTGAAGGCCATCAAGCAGCCCCCCGTCGACTGGAAATCGACCCTGCACGTTTTTCAGGATGTGCTCGGCCACGAGCAGAAGGTGACAGGACTGATCAACAATCTGGTCAACCTGGCCCTGGAAGAAAAGGACCATGCCACCAACATCTTCCTGCAATGGTTTATCTCCGAGCAGGTCGAAGAGGAGGCCAATGTCGGCGCGGTGCTCGACAAGCTCAAGCTCATCGGCAAGGACACCACCGCGCTGTTCTCCCTGGACGCGGCGCTGGGCCAACGGGTCTTCACCCCGCCGCAGGCATTGGGGGAGTAGCTCTCCTGCGCTCCGACAAAAGGCCAAACCCGGTTAAAAAAATCAAACCCCTGCCGACCGGAAACGATCGGCAGTTTTTTTAACAAACGAGGACGACATGGCAGCGATAGAAATCAAAAAAGATATCTACTGGGTTGGCGCCGTGGACTGGAACATCCGCGACTTCCACGGCTACTCCACGGAAAAGGGCACAAGCTACAACGCTTATCTGGTAAAGGACGAGAAGATTGCCCTGTTTGACACCGTGAAAAAAGAGGTGAAGGGCGACCTGATCCACCATCTCCATCAGGTTCTGGGAGACCCGGGCAAGATCGACTATATCATCGTCAACCATGTGGAGATGGACCACTCCGGTTCCCTGCCGGAGCTGATCGACCTCATCAAACCGGAAAAGATTTTCTGCTCGCCCATGGGCAAAAAAGCCCTGATCGAGCATTTTCACCGGGACGACTGGCCTTACCAAGTCGTGGCCACCGGGGATTCCATCAGCCTCGGCACAAGGACGGTGCAGTTCCTCGAAACCAAGATGCTGCACTGGCCGGACAGCATGTTCTCCTATCTCCCCGAGGACAAGCTGCTCATCTCCAGCGACGCCTTCGGGCATCACTGGGCCACCTCGGAACGCTTCGACGATGAGGTGGACCCCCATGAACTCATGGTGCACGCGTCCAAGTATTATGCCAACATCCTCATGATCTTCTCGCCCATCGTCCAGAAACTGCTCGCCCAGGTCAAGGAGATGGGGTTGCAAATCGAGATGATCGCCCCGGACCATGGCGTGATCTGGCGCACCTCGCCGCAGGCCATCCTTGAGGCCTACGACCGCTGGAGCCGTGGCGAAACAAAGAACAAGGCGGTCATCATCTACGACACCATGTGGCACAGCACCGAGAAGATGGCCAAAGCCGTGATGAACAGCCTGCTCCGGGCAGGGATCACCCATGTGAAAATGCTGCATGCCCGCAGAAACCACCGCAGCGACATCATCACCGAGGTGCTCGACGCGCACGCGGTCATCCTCGGTTCGCCGACCCTGAACAACAACATCATGCCGGCCATGGCCGACATCATCACCTACATGAAGGGGCTGCGCCCGAAAGACAAGATCGGCGCGGCCTTCGGCTCGTTTGGCTGGAGCGGCGAGGCGGTGAAACATCTCACCGGACACATGACAGACATGGGCTTTGAAATCGTGGGCGAGGGCGTCAAAATCAAGAATGTGCCGACCCATGAGTCGCTGGAGCATTGCTCGGAACTGGGCCGCCTGATTGCCGCGGCCATGCGGAAATAACCGGCGCGGCACTTTTCCGGCGTGTTGCATGGCCTGTCCCGGGGGAAGACTTGGGAGCCGTTACGAGATAACCACTGCTTTCTTGACCATTTTGTTACGGCTCCTTATGCTGTTTCGGCCATTCAGATGAGGACATTATTTTGTTACAACGGCCTATGGCGGTAAGCCAGAGAGGCATCAAGAAAGGAATCCTGGCGCTGCTGGGCCAGGCGGAGCTTGAGGCTGTATTCACCGCCCTGGCCGGATACCCGCCGGAAAAACTGCTCAACCCTTTATTTTCCGGAATCTGCAGCGGTTCTGAAAAAATAAAATGGAACGCCGTTTCCGCCATGGGCGCGACAGTGGCCCGCTTAGCGGACCAGGATATGGAGGCAGCCCGCATTGTCATGCGCCGCTTCATGTGGAGCCTCAATGACGAATCCGGCGGCATCGGCTGGGGCACGCCGGAGGCCATGGCGGAATGCCTGGCCTGCCATGGGGACCTGGCCCGGGAATATACCAAGATCCTGGTCTCCTTCATGCGGGAGGACGGGTTTTATCTCGAACTCCCGGCCCTCCAGCGCGGCCTCATGTGGGGAATGGGCCGCCTGGCCCAGGTCCGTCCAGAGCTGCTCCGCGTCTGGCAGACGCCCCGATACCTCCTGCCCTACCTCGACTCGGAAGACCCCATTGTCCGGGCTCTGGCCGCCCGCGCCCTGGGCCAGCTCCTGGTTGTTGAGGCGGCAGCAAAAATAAAACAATCTCCCTGCGACACCACGGAATTCTCCCTGTATGCGGAGCACCGCCTGACCACCGTCACCGCTGGGCAGCTTGCCCGTGAAGCCCTTGCCGCCCTCGCGCCTGTTCTTGAATAACCGCATTCTTTGCTTTGCCATCCGCCCCCCTCCTTACCAGCCCATTGCTTTCCCCGTCGTGAAGTGTTATGTTTTATAATTAACATCATCTTGATTTTACGTATTTTTCATGCACAACGCGTGGGACGGTTTCAACAAAGAAGGGATCTCGTGGAGCAAGACACCTCAGTAAAAAATCAGAAACTCACTGAGATTTTCGCCAAGATGAACCTGAGCGAACTTCCAGCCATCTCCGGGCACGTCAATGAAGTTCTGAAGATAACCCTCAATAACCGCGCTACGGTAAACGAACTTTCCACCGTTATCCTGAAGGATTATTCGCTCACCAACAAGGTTCTCCAGGTTGCCAACTCGGCCTATTATATTAGCGGAGCGCGCATTTCCACCATTGATAGGGCCGTGGCCGCCCTGGGCCTTGATGTTATCCGGGAGCTTGCTGTTTCCATCAGCCTTATCGAAGAATTTCTCCGGTCCGGCGGCGAAAAAGATGGTTTGAGCAAACAAATGGCGATTTCGCTGCTCAGCGCCAACCTCAGCAAGCTTCTGGTCCAAAAATACAAAATTCCTGTCTCGCCGGAAGAGGCCTACATCTGTTCACTTTTGCACGATCTGGGCCGCATTATCATGACCATTTATTTTCCGGATGTTTACCGGCGCATAGAAACGGGAACAACAAGCGGCAGCTCCGAGGACGCCATGTGCCGCCTGATGTTCAAGCAGCTCACCTTCCATGAAATCGGCGCGGAAATTGCCCGCTTCTGGAACTTTTCCGACACCATTATCGCCTGCATGGACCCCAGCCCCCCGGAAGCAGAATCCTTGGTTGACGAGCTGCATCTCCTGCAAAATCTTTCTGTTTTTTCCAACCTGTTTATCCGGGCTGTTTGCGACAAAAAGCCGCCCCATATCATGGCCAGACGATTTAAAAACCTCTTTCCCATAAAGATGATCCCCGTCCTTGAAATGTGTCTTTCCCTGGCCGACACGATGGGCAGCGTCTCCGGGGTTATCCGCTACGGCCTCACCAAGCTCAAGTACCGGAGCAAATGTATCGCCACCACACACAAATACCAGAAAAAATCCGCCGCCTGACCCAACGCCGCATCAAGACAAGCAACCCAAGCCTCCCACCCATTTTACGGAACGCCCCGCTTTTTTTCTTGACAACCAGAGTCCGGATTTTATATAAGACTAAAAATATCTTATATATCTTGTTTAACATTGGACTGCACCCATGCGACTTACCCGCGCCGGAGAATATGGAATACGCTGCGTTCTGCACCTTGCCAGACACGGCAAAGGAACGCTGGTCAGCAGAAAGGAAATCGCCGTGCGCACCGACGTGCCGCCGCATTTTCTGGCAAAAATCGCCCAGCAGCTGGCCAGGGCCGGGATCATTGAAATCCTGCAGGGGGCAAACGGCGGCTACCGTCTGCTGGCCGACCCGTCAGAGATCACCTTGCTTTCGGTCATCGAGGCGATCATCGGCGAGATATCCCTCAACGATTGCGTGGGTCGGCCCGAATCCTGCCGGAGCAGCGCGCTCTGTACCGTGCACCGGGTCTGGAACAAGGCCAACCAGCAGATCCGGGCAACCCTGCAAGAGGCGGACTTTGCCACCCTGGCCGCCGAAGATGCCTGCTGCCTGACACCTTTTCCCGAGGCTGGCGGCCATAACCGGCCCATGGGGAAAAAATAATTTGACCGGGCAAATGTCCTCCATATACAACAGAGTAACAGGATCGTTTTGTCCGATGAGGGGAAGGCGCGCATGACCGCACTGCCAAAACAGCTGTATCTTTTTTATCGAGACGGCTTCCGCTCCATGGTGGTGGGCCGAACCCTGTGGAAGATCATCGCCATAAAACTGTTCATCATGTTTGCCGTTCTCAAGCTTTTTTTCTTCCCAAATTATCTTAAAAACAATTTTAACACCGAGCGCGACCGGGCCGGGCATGTTCTGGAAAACCTTACCAGAACGCCGTCTGCCCCTTGATGCCTGCGGGTCTGTCTTCGTTTTTTTCACCGCATTTTTAGGAGCCGTTCTTGCCGATCAGGATAATGAATTTATCCGTAACAACGGTTTAATCATGGCGGGAGCTTGCTCTTGCCGCCAGCATACACAAGGAGGGTATTGTGGGAGAACACATTCTGACCACGGTGGACTGGGCCAGGGCGCAATTCGCCCTGACCGCCATGTATCACTGGATTTTTGTGCCGTTGACCCTGGGGCTGTCCTTTCTCATCGCCTTTTTTGAGTCCATCTACGTCAAAACCGGCAACGAGGAATGGAAAAAACTGACCAGATTCTGGATGACCCTCTTTGGCATCAACTTCGCCATCGGCATAGCCACCGGCATCATTCTGGAGTTCCAGTTCGGCACCAACTGGTCCAATTACTCCTGGATGGTGGGGGACATCTTCGGCGCGCCCCTGGCCATCGAGGGCATCTTCGCCTTCTTCATCGAGGCCACCTTCTTTGCCGTGATGTTTTTCGGCTGGCAGAGGGTTTCCAGGGGCTTCCACCTCTTTTCCACCTGGATGGTGGCCGTGGGCTCCAACCTCTCGGCGGTCTGGATTCTCGTAGCCAATGGCTGGATGCAGTTTCCCATCGGCATGGCCTTCAATCCCGACACGGCCCGCTTTGAAATGCAGAATTTCTGGGAGGTCGCCCTTTCCCCGGTGGCGGTGCACAAGTTCACCCACACCACCAGCTCCGCCTTTCTGCTCGCTTCGCTCTTTGTCGTGGGCATCTCCGCTCTCTTCCTCTTGCAGGAACGGCACCAGAAAATGGCCAGGCGCAGCATGGTGGTCGCCGCGGTCTTCGGTTTCATCGCTTCCATCTTTGTCGCCTTTACCGGAGATGAGGCCGCCTTCAGCGTGGCGCAGAGACAGCCCATGAAACTGGCGGCCATGGAAGGGTTATACGTGGGACAGGAAAAGGCCCCCATCGTTGCCATGGGCATCATCAACTCCAGCAAGAAACCAGGCGATGACCTGCCCGCCTTCTACCAGGAGACGAAAATCCCCGGCCTGCTTTCGCTCCTGGCCAACCGCGATGCCAACAGCTTTGTCCCCGGGATCAACGATCTGGTCTTCGGCAATGCCGAGCGCAATATTGTCGGCGCGGAACAGCGCATGGTCACCGGCAAGATCGCCCTGGCCGAACTGGCCCGCTACAAGTACGCTAAAGAAAAAGGGGATGAGGCGCAAGCCGCTTCCGCCCTGGCCCTCTTTGACCAGCACAAGAATGATCTCGGCTACGGCTATCTGAACAGCCCGGCCGAGGCCGCGCCGCCGGTGGCCACCACCTTCTACAGCTTTCATATCATGGTGGTGCTGGGCACCCTGTTTCCGCTGCTCTTCCTGCTGGTCCTCTATTTCGCCTTCAAGGGCACCCTCGAGTACCAGCGCTGGCTGAACCTGGCCTGTTTCTTTTCCATCTTTTTAGGCTATGTGGCCAGCCAGGCCGGCTGGGTCGTGGCCGAGGTGGGTCGGCAGCCCTGGGCCATCCAGGGGTTGTTGCCGGTGGGCATGGCCACCACCAACATCGCCGCGAGCAACGTGCAGACCACCTTTTTCATCTTCCTGACCCTGTTCAGCACACTGTTGCTCGCGGAGATTCGCATTATGATGAAGCAAATCAAGATCGGACCGGAGGCATAAGACCATGATAGGAACCCTGGATCACTCAATTCTGCAGCAACTCTGGTGGCTGATCACCTCCGTGGTCGGGTCGCTCTTTCTCTTCCTGACCTTTGTCCAGGGCGGACAGACCCTGATCTTTACCCTGGCAAGCAGCGAAGAGGAAAAATCTCTGATCATCAACGCCATGGGCCGCAAGTGGGAACTCACCTTCACCACCCTGGTCCTCTTCGGCGGCGCCCTGTTCGCGGCCTTCCCGCTTTTCTACGCCACCAGCTTCGGCGGGGCCTACTGGGTGTGGATGCTTATCCTCTTCACCTTTATCCTCCAGGCGGTGAGCTACGAATACCGCAAAAAACCCGACAATGTTCTCGGGGCGCGGATCTATGAAATCTTCCTGTGCGTCAACGGCAGCGTAGGACTCCTCCTGATCGGCGCGGCGGTGGGCACCTTTTTCACCGGCTCCCGTTTCAGCCTGAACCTGTACAACTCCGTGACCTGGCATACCCCGTACCACGGACTGGAAGCGGCGCTCAATCCGTTCAATCTGGCCTTCGGCCTGTTCCTGGTCTTCCTGGCCCGGACCTTGGGAGCCATGTACCTCGTCAACCACGTTGCCCATGAACCCCTGGTCAAACGGGCCCGCAAGGCGACCTGGATCAACCTTCTCTGGGCCCTGCCCTTTCTGCTCACCATCCTGATCGGCCTGGTGACCATGGACGGCTTTGCCGTTGATCCGGCCACGGGCGAGATCTTCATGGAGAAGGGCAAATACCTCAACAATCTGCTGGGGATGCCCGCGGTGCTGTTCCTGCTGCTGGGGGGGTTGGGCTCCGTGGTCTATGGCGTGGCTGCCACCGGCTTTCTCGGCAAAAACAACGGCATCTGGTTTGGCGGGATCGGCACCGTGCTGGTGGGGCTGGCCATCTTTTCCCTGGCCGGCTACCACAACACCGCCTTTTACCCGTCCGTGACCGACCTGCAATCGAGCCTCACCATTCATAACGCCTCAAGCAGCAAGTACACCCTCACGGTCATGAGCTATGTGGCCCTGGCCGTACCCTTTGTCCTGGCCTATATCGCCTATGTCTGGAAGCTGATGGATGCAAAGAAACTGACCCTGGCCGAGCTTACGGGCGAAGACGCCAAGGAAATGTATTAAACGGAAAAAAGGAGTAAGGCCATGAATGCAATTCTGCTCGTAAGCTGGCTGCTGGTGCTGGTTGTCTCGTACCAGGGCGCCATCGTTGTCCTCAGGAAAACCGGCCTGCTGTAAGAGCACGTCGGCATGATGTCAGGTAGCGATAAAATATCTTGGCTGATTTCTTTAAGGTAAACCCCCGGCTTTGCCGGGGGACAACAAAAGAAGGGAAAATGGGGTCAGAAACCAGTCACATTAGATCAAAGTGAAAAATTTCTGAAGGAGTCGTTATGAAAACATTTACGAATGCTATTTTTGCTGTGCTGATCGGAGTACTCGCGATCACAAGTGTGACACACGCGCAGGACACGCTGCATGTTTATGGCCCGGGTGGTCCAGCTCCTGCTATGAAAGAGGCAGCTGCCGCTTTCGAGAAGCAATCAGGGATCAAGGTTGAAGTTACGGCTGGTCCGACCCCGCAATGGATCGAGAAGGCAAAAAGTGACGCGGACATCATTTATATATAGCGGTTCAGAAACGATGAT
>JAJZSH010000327.1 GCA_021822005.1 Deltaproteobacteria bacterium
GCTCTTGACCCCGGGGAGCACCGCGTCGGCCTCGTGCGCGGAGGAGTTGGGGAAGGTGTCAGCGACCGTCCCGGTCAAGGTGACGGCGCCCTCCTTGGATTCGATTTTGATATCATCGTTCTGAAGGTAGGTTTTGAACACATACGACTGCCTGGCGGATGATTCGATGCGGCTGTCCATATTTTCAGCCTGCACCGGCGTGTTGAGCAGCAGCAGCGCCACCGCTGCCACCAGCATAGCTATGGAATGTATTGCTTTCATGAAATCTCCTTCTTGTCTTGATTATTATTATTTCTTCATCATCTTTGCCGGTTTCTTCGCACCCATCTTCATGGGCATCATCTTTTTCATGTTCTTAAACTGTTCGTCCGTAACGATAGCCCGCATCTCTTTCATGGCTTTTAACATGTCCAAATGATGGGCTACCTTTATCTCGCCAATTTTCCTCACTGCCGCGCTGGCCTTCTCGAGGTCAAAATCTTTCACTTCCATGATATCCCGCAGTTCGATCTCTGCAATCTTCAGGTCCGCTTTGAATCGGGCCTGCTTTTTTTGCATTTCGCTGTGTCCAGGCTTCATTTTCACGATCTGGTCATCGGTGAGCCCCATTTTCTCTGCCTGAATGAGGCACATCCCCATCATCTCGCCCATCATGTCCATATTGCCCATTCCCATCATCATCGGGCCAGGTCCTCCCCCCTGCTGCCGCATGGGCATGTCCATCATCTGGGAAAATGCGGGCATTGGCACGCTCAACGCCAACAGAACTACTGCTGCCAGTTTTGATAGTGTTTTCATGACACGTTCTCCTTTTCTTGTTGTTGTGGGGTATTCTGTGCCCCCGCGACCGGAGGCCCGAGGATCCGCCGGTGCGTGGTAAGCCGCGCGTACTATTTCTCGAAAACCTTCTTGATCTGACCGATTTTTTCCTGCACCTTGCCGGCTATCTTTTCACCGGTCCCTTCATCTGCCAACTTTGGATTATCGCTGAGTTTCCCGGCGATCTCCTTGATCTTCCCCTTCAGTTGATGAAACGTGCCTTCCGCCTGGTCCTTCGTGCCGGATTTCATGGTATTCCTCCCTTAGGATTTCGAATAGAATTATGAAGATCACACCGAGCGACCACCATATGTGCCGCATCTTTGACGCACCGATCGCATCGCAAGAAAACATGCCTTGATGTTTGCTCCTCATCTTGTCAATTGCAGAATGTGTGCCAGGCATATTGTTGCCAGGACATAAGCTCCCACTATGCTAGAATAATGGGAAATTAAGTGAATAATGCGAAAGGGGATGCATACTTTGCAGGAAGCCGATTGCCTGACATATCAGGAATCTCCTGATATGTCAGACATGATGCTCATTTTTTTGGGATTCTGGTAACGTAACACGATTGGCCAAGAGATGACTCAGCCCAATCTCGCTGAAAAGTAGCTGCGGAAACTTCCCCAAGCCGACAACCGGCGAATCGACTACTTTTGTTCGCCCCTGCGGGGCTTAACACTGTATTATGATGCAAAAAACAAGGAACATTTCCATGGGTGCAATCGAAGAAAAGACAATAAAGGGGACGCCCCTCCGGCATCTTCTCCGCGCGCTCCGCTCCCGAAACTACCGCCTCTTCCTCGCCGGGCAAGGCGTGTCCCTGGTCGGGACCTGGATGCAGCATGTGGCCATGAGCTGGCTTGTGTACCGTCTCACCGGTTCTGCCATGCTGCTGGGGGTTGTTGGTTTCACCAGCCAGATTCCGACCCTCTTCATCTCTCCGGTGGCCGGGGTGCTCGCCGACCGCTGGGACCGGCGCCGTCTTCTGCTTGCCACCCAAACACTGGCCATGTTGCAGGCGGCCTTTCTCGCCCTTGTCGTGCTCACCGGGGTGGTGCAGGTCTGGCAGATCATCCTGCTGAGCCTGATCCTGGGCGTGGTCAATGCCTTTGACATCCCGATCCGCCAATCCTTTGTCGTCGAGATGGTCGACCAGCGCAAGGATCTGGGCAACGCCATTGCTCTCAACTCCTCCCTGGTGAACGGCGCCCGGCTCATCGGCCCGGCCATCGCCGGCTTACTCATCGCCTCGGTGGGAGAAGGGATCTGTTTTGTCCTCAATGCCCTCAGCTATCTGGCGGTCATTGTGGCCCTTGCGGCCATGCGCCTCTCGCCGGCTGCCAATCCCCGCCCTGCCAGACGCCCGATCCTGCATGAACTCCAGGAAGGATTCCTATACGCTTACCGGTTTGGCCCGATCCGCAGCATTCTGCTCCTCCTTGCCCTGGTCAGCCTCATGGGCATGCCCTATTCCGTGCTGGTGCCGGTCTTTGCCAAGGATATCCTGCACGGCGGCGCGCACACCTTCGGCTTTCTTATGACTGCCGCGGGCAGCGGCGCCCTGGTAGGCACGCTCTATCTCGCCTCCCGCCGGAGCGTCCGCGGACTCGGCCGGGTGATTGTGCGGGCGACGATCCTTTTCGCAGTCGGTATCGCCACCTTTGCCCTGTCCGACAATTTCCTCCTCTCGCTGGCCGCCTTGGCCGTGGCAGGATTTGGGGGCATGACCCTGGTCGCTTCCTGCAACACGGTGCTGCAAACGATTTTGGATGAAGACAAACGCGGCCGGGTCATGAGCTTTTTCACCATGGCTTTCATAGGGGTGGCGCCGTTCGGCAGTCTCGGGGCCGGCGCAATGGCCGGCATTCTCGGCCCGCGCGACACCCTGCTGCTTGGCGGCGTCGGCTGCCTCATGGGGGCTGCCTTTTTTGCCCGATACCTCCCGCAGATCAGGGAAAAAGTACGCCCGATCTATCTCCGCATGG
>JAJZSH010000328.1 GCA_021822005.1 Deltaproteobacteria bacterium
TCCGATCTTGTCGATTTAAGTGTTACAATGTACTAGGACCGGTAGTCCGCGTTGATCTTCACGTAATCAATGGAGAAATCGCAGGTGTAGATATCCTTGCGCCCCTCGCCGGCATGCAGGTCGATGGTGAGCACGAACTCCGGTTTTTTCAGCACCGCAGTGGCGCGGGCCTCCACTTCTGCGCCCTGGCCCAGACCTTGCTGCACCATGAGCACGTCGTCAAAGGCGATGTCCACTTTGTGCTGGTCAAACTGTGCGCCGGAGCGACCCAGGGCGGCGATGATCCTGCCCCAGTTGGCATCCTCGCCAAAAAAGGCGGTTTTGACCAGATTGGAATTGGCCACGGTCCGGGCCGCCTGGTCGGCCTGCGCCTCCGAGGCCGCGCCCTGGACCCTTACCGTCACCAGCTTGCTCGCGCCCTCCCCGTCCCGGACGATCATCAGGGCCAGCTCTTTGCACAGGTCCTCCAGGGCGGCTCCAAAGGCAGAGAGCGCCTCGGGCCGGTCCTCGGCAATGGGCGGGTGTTCCGCCAGGCCGTTGGCCATGAGCAGCACCGTGTCGTTGGTGCTGGTGTCGCCGTCCACGGTTATGGCGTTAAAGGTTTTGGCCACACCCTTTCTCAACGTACTCTGGAGAAGATCGTGGCCGATTCTGGCGTCGGTGAGGATAAAGGAAAGCATGGTGGCCATGTTGGGCATGATCATACCCGCGCCCTTGGCCATACCCAGGAGCTTGACCGGCTTGCCGTCGATGAGGGCGGTGCGCACCGCGATCTTCCGGAAGGTGTCGGTGGTCATGATGGCCTGGGCCACATCACCAAGGCCGTCGGCGGAAAGGGACTGAGCCGCCCTGGGAATCCCCCGCTGGAAACAGGCCAGCTCCAGTTGCTGGCCGATAATGCCGGTGGAGCAGACCTGCACCAGCTCCGGGGCAATATTCAAGGCATCAGCCGCCATGGCCGTGGTCAGCCGGGCCAAGCGCATGCCTTCCTCGCCGGTGCAGGCATTGGCGATGCCGGAATTGACCAAAATGGCCTGGGCCTTGCCGGCCTTGCACCGCTCCAGATCCAGGAGCACCGGCGCCGCCTTGACCAGGCTGGTGGTGAACACCCCGGCCACGGAGGCTGGCTTGTCGCTGACAATCAGGGCAAGATCAAGCCGATCCTTGCCGCGAATTCCGGAATTTACCGCCGCGGCCCTAAAGCCCTGGACAGTGAAGTTCTGTTGCATCATAATTTTTGAATATCCTCCATGATTTTCCTGATCACTTCGGACAACGGCCCGATTTTTTCCCGGCAGGTATTGAACACCGCCTCGGCACTGACATCGGCATAATGATGGGTAAGAATGTCACGCATCCCTTTCGCCTTTTTCCAATCCACCTCTGGATATTGAGGCAACAGGATTCCCCCTGTGATCTTGTCCAGATTCTTAAGCGATTCGCCGATGACGATCAGAAGCATGCAGATGGCGTCCATCTTCTCCATGCCCGCCGCGCTACCGGTAAAATCAGCCACCCCCTTGACCGGAGCGAAGCGAGAGAGAACTCTCTCAGCTATCTCGCTGATTTGCCGCAGAACTTCCACGGCGAGTTCCCGGTCATACATAGATTGCTTCCTGGTCGATTTTCTGTTTTAAAAAACGGTTCATTCTTTCCCTGTACACAACAAGGTCAACTGGCCGGTGCATCCTCTCTTCAAGCTCGGCCTTGATCCCGGCCATGGCAAAGAGATCAGGCTTGAGCAGGGAGACAACCACGTCCACATCGCTTTCCTCGCGGGCGGCATCACGGACGGTTGAGCCAAAAACTCCCAAGGCAACAATGCCATAGGTCTTGGCCGACTGACGCTTGTATTCGCCCAAAACATTTAATATTTCCTGTTTTCCCATTATCTGACCTCCTGCGGTGTCCGCAGTCTGTTTCGGCAAAACATTCAAGGTAAACCGGCACGGCGCTTACGGCACGCCCAAGCCACATAGATAGCCAGGAAAAAATCATCTACCAGTTATTGTGAGCGACTGGCGAATATGTCGAATTACTTGCTCGAAGAGCCAAGCCTCAGATTTCCGATAGGAGGTATTAAGCTTATAGACCTTGTTTCCCACATAGATAACGTCTAGTCGATCTAGCTCAGGACCAGTCGCATAGTCGATTTGTTTGGCTCTTCAGCAGAATTTGTGGAGATACTGAGGTACGACAGAGGAGCACACATACTACATCTGCGCCATGCCCTCCGCAGCCCCTTCCTCCTCACTTCTTCCTGCCGCTCTTGCCGCAGCACCGTTTATATTTCCGCCCGCTGCCGCAGGGGCAGTCGGAGTTACGCCCTACCTTTTCTCCCTCGCGGGAAAACGGCTTGTGCTCCTCATCCCCATCGGCGCCACGACTCAGCTGCATGGGCTGCCGCTGCTGACGCTGCTCGCGCTCCAGCTCGGCCACCTCTTCGTCCCGCACCAGCTGGAGCCGGAACAGGGTGCTGACGGTCTGGGTCTTCACGGTGCCGATCATCTCCCCGAACATGTTGAATCCTTCCTTCTTGTACTCATCCAGCGGATTCTTCTGGCCATAGCCGCGGAGGCCAATGCCTTCCTTCAGGTGATCCATGTTGAGCAGGTGCTCTTTCCAGTGGTGGTCCACGATCTGCAGCAGGACAACCCGTTCCAGGTGGCGCATGTTCAAGTCGCCGACCTCCTGTTCCCGCTGGGCGTAGCGGTCTTTCAGCGCGGCGAGGATCAGGTCGGCACAGGCGGCAGGATCAAGATCCTTTTTTTCCGCCTCGCTCCACTCCCC
>JAJZSH010000040.1 GCA_021822005.1 Deltaproteobacteria bacterium
CGATCTGGGAAGTCAATCTTTTTTCGCAATCTGCGCCTGGCCCGCCTTCCCCACAAAACAGGCCGAGCGCCGCAACCCTCATCCCAGCCACCCTCCCCAAAACCAGGATACAAGCCCCGTCCAGCGGAGCGCTGTTTCATCCCGACCACGCCATATGTTTCTTTTTGTTTCACAATGTTCTACACGTTTGCCTCACCCAGAGGGCTATCTTGTTCAACATATTGTTTTTATTTTAAATTCAAGCGTGGTACGATCCTTGTATTACCACAGGGCAACAGCGCACGACCGTTCCGGTGCGCGGGAAACAATCTCAAAAATTGCGGGGGTTGCCATGAAAACATCACTCAGCGCCTTTCAGAAATGGATGACAGCCATCACCTTTGCCGAGGCCGGGGAATGGGAAACCGCCAGACACCTGGCGCCGGTCGGCATCCGGAGCAGGGCGATCAACCAATTCCAGAAAATCTTCATGGCGGCGGCCTTTGCCGAAGAGGGACTCCATGCCGAGGCCGTCAGTCTGGCCGAAGGCCTCAGCCTCCAGGCCCCGAGCGCCGATGATTTCCTCCAGTCGCTCGGCTTGGGCGGAATCCGCATGACCTACGGCGTTTTCGCCACAGAATCCGCGCGATAAAGGGCAGGGTCCGGCCAGGCAACCACCGAAAGGGACGGCCATGCAGGCAACCGCGCTCATTGTTTCAAGCGACGCAGGCTTTGCGGAAACGATGAAAGCCCTGCTGCAACGCTGGGGCATGGCGGTTGAATTGGTCGGAGACCCGACACATCCGCCGCCCCTCGGGGCGGAGATTGTTCTGCTCGACATCCGGCAGGACAACAGCGAGGGGCTCACTCTCCTGCTGGCCATCAGGGAAAAAATGCCCGAGGCCGAGGTTCTTCTCATCAACAGGCCGGACAATATCCCGCTGTCCATCGCCGGAATGCAGGCCGGAGCGGCCGATGAACTCATCGCCCCGTTTGACACCGGCACCCTGAAAAACACCATTGCCGCCGCCCTCCGGCGCCGGAAAAAAAGGCAGGGGAAAAAAACGCTGTTCAGGCGATTCGGAGAGGCCATGGTTGCCGCGACCTTTGCCCAGGCCGGAGAATTTGACACCGCCATCGCCCTGCTGAACGACCAGGAGGAAGAGGACCACCCCGCCGACCGGAACACATCATAGGACAGCTCCCCGGCGCTGTGTCCCCTAACCGACCATGAGGACATTATGGATGACATCAAAATTCTGCTGGTAGACGACGAGGAAGATTTCATCAGAACATTATCAGAGCGTCTTGATCTGCGGGATCTTGGCAGCAAGACCGTGCTCAACGGCGAACAGGCCCTGGGCTATGTGGGCGAGAAAGAGCCCGATGTCATGGTCCTTGATCTGAAGATGCCGGGCATCGACGGCATGGAGGTTCTCCGGCGGGTGCGGAAGGCCTACCCCGGCATCCAGGTCATTATCCAGACCGGGCACGGCAACGATCTGGACGAGACAGAGGCGAGACGGCTCGGGGTGTTTGATTATCTGAAAAAGCCCGTTGATATCGAAATCCTGGTTGAACGGATCAAGGCGGCCCATCAGGCAAAAAACAATCTGCTGGACAGATCCGCCACCGCCGCGGCCTTTGCCGAAGCGGGCGAATATGAAACCGCCAAGAATATGCTGAAACGCTAACCATCTCAGACAAGGCCGGACAGGAATGCACAAACAGACCGCCGCCCCGTTTCAAGGATATACCGGCCGCCCATGAAGATGTACTTCGCCACCATTCCCGGCAGCGCCCTCAAGGTCCGCTCGCGTGAGTCGTACTACGCACGGCAGACGCGGCTTTTTGTCCTGGTGGTCATTCTGGTGCCCCTCATTCCCCTCCTCTTCATCAGCTGGACCGCCTCGCATTTTTACCAGAAATCATGGATGGCCAAGACCACCATTGAGCTGACCAGCCTGGCAAACAGCCGCCGGGAGATTATCGACCTCTTCCTCGACAGCCAGGAAAATAGTCTGGCCGGGTACGCGGAGCTCTATGACCTTGCCTGGCTGAGCACCCCCGGCAATCTTGAAAAACTCTTTCAAGCCATGAACCGCCAGGGCGTTATTGTCGATCTGGGGCTCATTACCAAGGATGGCAGCCACCGCAACTACGTTGGCCCCTTTGCCGAGGACCTGAAGGACAAGAATTACGCCGAGGCCCGCTGGTTCGCGGAGGTCATGCAGAGCGGCAGATACACCAGCGATGTCTTCTCCGGCTACCGGGGCGTGCCCCATTTCATCGTGGCGGTGACAGATCCAACCCGCTCCTGGGTTCTGCGAGCCACGATCAATTCCGAACTGTTCAACGCCCTGCTGGCCAGCGCCGAGGTCGGGCCGGGCGGGGACGCCTTTATCCTCAACCGGCAGGGCGAGTTGCAGACGCCAAGCCGCCTGGGACTCACCGCTCTTCCGGCCGGGGAAAAAGGTCTTCTCAATGCGGGCGGCGACCTGACCATCCATCACTCCCAGAGTGCCCTGTACGCCACCACCGGAATGAAAAACAACGCCTGGACCCTGGTGCTGAAAACCGACATCGCCACCTCGCTCGCTGATTTTTACCGGGCCCGGCAGCGCGACCACCTGATCATCGCCGGCGCGGCCCTGCTCATTCTCGCCGTTTCCACCTTCCTGGTCCGTTCCATGATGAACAAGGTCAAGGGCGCGGATCAGCAACGGATGGTGCTTTATGACCGCATCCGCTATTCGGAAAAGATGGCCCTGATCGGCAGAATGGCGGCCAATGTGGCCCATGAAATCAACAATCCCCTGCAGATCATCGGCGACCAGGCGGGCTGGCTGGACGAGCTGCTGAACGAGGAAGACCAGGACCGCCTAAAAAATTCCGAGGAATACCGGGCCGCCTTTGCCAAGATTCGAGCCCAGGTCAAGCGGGCCAGCACCATCACCCACCGGCTCCTGGGTTTTTCCCGCAGCTCCGATGGGTTGAAATCACCGACCAACATAAACAGCCTGGTGGAGGAAACCATTTCTTTTCTTGAAAAGGAGGCGACCAATCACCGGATCGCCATCCGCCGCATCCTCGACCCAAGTCTGCCGGAGGTCACCACCGACAGCACCCAGTTGCAGCAGGTGCTTCTCAATATCCTGAACAATGCCTTTGACGCCATCGGCAATGACGGCGCGGTCACCATCAGCACCAGCCTCAGCGATGGGCAGCTGGCGGTGGAATTTGCCGACAGCGGGCCGGGCCTGTCGGAAGAGGCCTTAAAAAAAGTTTTCGACCCGTTCTTCACCACCAAAAAGGCGGGTTGCGGCACCGGAATCGGCCTGTCCATTTCCTACAGCATCGTCGAGCGTCTCGGCGGCCGGATCGAGGTGCGAAACGGCAAGCAGGGCGGCTGCGTTTTCCGGGTCAACCTGCCGGTCGCACCCCAGTAAAACAGGAGAACAGAAATGGCCGAATCTCCCATCCTGGTCGTTGACGATGAAGAAGAATTTGTCGCCACCCTGGTGCAACGCCTGCGCAAACGGGGCTGGGCCAGCGAGGGGGTGTTGAGCGGCAGCGAGGCCATCGCCAAGGTCACGGCCAACGACTATGCCGTGGTCCTCCTGGACATGCGCCTTCCGGACGTGGACGGCGGCCAAGTTCTCCTGGAAATAAAGAAGATCCGCCCCGAAAGCCGGGTGGTCATCCTCACCGGTCACGCTTCGGCCAAGGAAGGAGAAGAGGGCATCCGAAACGGGGCCTTCGACTACCTGCTCAAGCCGGTGGAGTTTGAAATCCTGCTGGAAAAACTCCAGGCGGCCAAGGATTATAGCCCAGAGAACCAAACAACAGGAACACTGTAACCGAGGGAAACAGAGGGTTTTTATTATTCAACAGGGAAGGAGGAGAACAACAATGAATTTCTTCGGGCAATTGCACCAGTTCATGATGATGGGCGCCCGCGCCCAGGCAAAGTGGGAGCTGGACATCTCAAACACCATCCTGCGGGATCGCAGGCGGCTGGCCATTCTCTGCCTGCTGCTCATCCCCATCCTCATCGGCGGCACAGCCTTTGCCGAGGAGGTGGTCGGCACACTGCCCGGCATGATCGGCGGCAAGACCGCCTATGCCCCGGCCTTCTACACCCCCACCATCTTCTTCGCCTCCATCGGGGTCGGCATCGTCGCCGGCCTGATCACCGGCTGCATCGGCGCGGGCGGCGGCTTCATCATCGCTCCGGCCCTGATGAGCGCCGGGGTCAAGGGTATCCTCGCGGTGGGCACCGACCTGTTCCACATCTTTGCCAAGGCCATCATGGGCAGCGTCCTGCACCGCAAGCTGGGCAATGTCTCGGTGGCCCTGGCCGGGGTTTTCCTGCTCGGCTCCATCGGCGGCGCCACCCTGGGCGGCTGGGTCAACCGCACCCTGTACGAAATGAACCCGGTGCTGAGCGATGCTTTCATCACCACCATCTATGTCCTGATGCTGGGTTTCCTCTGCTCCTACGCGCTCCTTGATTTCTTCCGCTCCCGCAAGCCCGCGCCCGCCAAGACCAGTTCCAGCGGTTTCGCGGTCAGCGCCTCGGGCATGACCAACCTGGCCCAGAAGGTCCAGGGCGTCAACCTGCCTCCCATGGTCCAGTTTGACGAAGGCGTTACCCCGGGCGGCCGCAGGATCTCCTGGCTGTTCCTGGTGATCAGCGGTTTTGTTGTCGGCCTGGCCGCGGCCATCATGGGCGTAGGCGGCGGCTTCCTGACCTTCCCGATCTTCGTCTATGTGTTGGGCGTTTCCTCGGCCACCACCGTGGGCACCGACATCTTCCAGATCATCTTCACCGCAGGGTACGCGGGGCTTAGCCAATATGCGGTCTACGGCTTCATCTTCTACACCCTGGCCATGGGCATGCTGTTGGGTTCCCTGATCGGCATCCAGGTCGGCTCCCTGATCACCAAGGTGGTCAGCGGCGCCACCATCTGCGGGCTTTACGCCGTCGCCACCTCGGCCGGTTTTGTCAACCGGGCCTTTGCCCTGCCCTCAAAGCTGGCCAGCATGGAGATGATCTCCATGTCCAAGGAGACCGGCAAGCTGCTGGAAACCGTGGGCACCTATATTTTCTTTGTGGTGCTTAGCGCCTTCGCCCTCTGGGTTTTCTACATCTTTTTCACCAATATCCGCACCCTCAAGGGTGAAAAACCATGTTTGCATACTACCAGGAAGGTAAACGCATGATTGCCAACAAAAAAGAATTCGGCGGCGGCCTGGTGCTCATGGCCGGTTTCTGGATCGTTTTCGCGATTTTTCTCTCGCCGGTTTTCCCCGGCCAGGACAAAAAGGTGAATATGCTGGACTACATGGACAGCATGTACAACTCCATTTCCAAAAAATCGGCTTACTATATTCCCGCCGCCAGGGAAAAGGCCGAGGCCTTCAAGGGGAACACCATTACCCTGAACATTAAAACCGACGAAAATCTTTCCGCCCAACGGCTGACCACCATCCTGCAGCAGGCCGGGGCTACCGTGCAGGCCGGGGAAAAGGAGATCAAGGTCAGCGGCGATCTTGGCGCCATCCTCACCGCGGTTCTCGCTGACGCGGACGCCATGTTCGCCAATGACGGCCAGGCTGTCAGCGCCAGGTATGGCTCCGGCGAAAAACAGGCGATGTTTGATTGGTACAACGCTCTGAAATCAATGGAAAAAAGCCTGAACAAGCAGGAAAAATTCAAGGAATCAAAAATCCTCTACCAGGTGCGGACCAAAACCGTTGAGCCTGCCTACAATTATTACGGGATCGAGGCGCAAAGCATCAAGGACAATGCCATCCTGATGATCTTGTCCCTGGTGGGCTATGTGATCTACACCATGTGGTTCGGGTTTGCCTTCCTCTTCATGTTTGAAGGCTGGGGACTCAAGCTTGAGCGTTAAAATCATGCCCTGCTGATTGTCCGCTTGTCCCGGGAGGATCGCCGCCCGGGACAAGCGGGTTTTGAAAAGACGAAAGAATAACGCAAAGAAATGAACACTTACCTGCGCCTCCGCGCCTTTGTGTTATCTTCTTCCCTTTTTACACGATCTTCATTTTTTTATTCCCTCGCTTGGCCTGCTTCCATTATGCTGAAAGGCAACGACATCTTCCCCTGTGCCATCCGGCCTGAACCGGCCCCCGCAGCCCAACGCAGGCAACCATGACATGACCTTCTTTCTTGACCGAATTACCTCGCTGTTCCACGGCAAGCCCAGGCTGAAGCCTGCCGAATTGCAGGCCGCCTTCCGCGGCCATTACAAGGACTTCCGCGCCCTGCTCACCGCCAACAACAACGCACTGGAGCTGATGGCCGAGTTGGA
The DNA here is from genome assembly GCA_021822005.1 of Deltaproteobacteria bacterium. GTDB lineage: Bacteria > Desulfobacterota > Desulfobulbia > Desulfobulbales > Desulfurivibrionaceae > Thiovibrio. The sequence goes on from JAJZSH010000040.1 coordinate 6,321, forward strand.
ACAGGCCCTCGGCGCGGGTCATTCCTTTGGCATGGCCTTTGTCCGGGGCAACTGCACCGCCCTTTCCGTCAATATCTATAAAATGATCCAGCATCTGACCAGACTGGCCGATGGCAGATATGCCGAGCTGGATCATCCTTTCAGGGCCATCACCCGGCAACTCGAGCAGCTCATCGCCATCCGTTCCCTCAGCACAGAGGGCACGGTTATTCTCTCCATGGGGGAGATTGACGCGAGCACCGTGGACCAGGTGGGTAAAAAAATGGCCAATCTGGGCGAGGTCAGAAACCGGGTCGGCCTCAGAACTCCGGATGGCTTTGTGATTACTGCGGCGGCGGCCCACCATTTCATCGAGGCCGATGCTTTGCAGGTTGAGATCAATCGCCGCCTGAAAGGGTTGGATCTTGACAATCTGGAAGAGCTCTACACGGTCAGCGCGGGGATCCAAAGCCTGATCAGCAATGCGCCGCTATCCCAAGAACTGGAAGAAGCGATCCTTGCCCACCATCAGCAACTCGCCACCGGCACCGAGGACGAGCTGCTGGTCGCCCTCCGTTCAAGCGCCCTGGGCGAGGACAGCAGCAACGTCTCCTTTGCCGGGCAGTACCGGACCCAGCTCAATGTCAGCCGCGAATTTGTCGTCCAGGCTTATAAGGAGATCGTGGCCAGTAAGTACAAAAGCCAGGCCATTGTCTACCGGCAACAGCGGGGCTACCGGAACCTGGACGTGCACATGTGCGTCGGCTGCCTGCGCATGGTGGATGGCGCCATAAGCGGGGTTCTCTATTCCCGCGCCCCGGATGATCCGCGCAGCCCGTTTGTCGTTATCCAGGCGGCGCCGGGTCTTGCCAGCACGGTGGTGGATGGCAGCGGGGCCACCGACCAGTTCCGGGTCAGCCGGACCCCGCCCCACCCAGTCCTGCACAGACAGTCTGCCGTGGAAGTCTCGGATTCCCGCCTGACCCTCACCGATGCCCAGGCCGCCGAGCTGGCTGTAGTCGGCGTGCGCCTTGAAGAACATTTCGGCACCCCCCAGGATATCGAATGGTCCATCGACCGCTCCGGCCTGCTCTATATCCTGCAATGCCGTCCCCTTGGTCTCCCCGTCTCCGATGAGCCACAGGCCCCCGACACTAACTCTGTAAGCGGTCACAGGGTGCCGCAGATCCGCGAAAGAGGCCTGTCCGCTATGCACCAAGTATGCGGACAGGCCGATGACAAAGGAGATGCGGTGCCATGTGGCCGCTTACCGCTTCTGGCCGGCGGGGTGTGCGCCAGCCGGGGAGTCGGCTGCGGCCCGGTGTTCACGGTGCGCTCCAGCCTCGACCTGCTGCGCTTTCCCAAGGGCGCGGTCCTGGTCATTGAGACGCCGTATCCGGACTGGGCCAGCCTCCTCAGCCGGGCGGTGGCCGTGGTCAGCGAAACCGGCCAGCCGGCCGCCCACCTTGCCACCGTGGCCCGAGAATTCGGCATCCCGGCGATTTTTGGCATGAAACAGGCCCTGGCGACCCTTGAAAACCACAGCCTGATCACGGTGGACGCCACCGCGGCCAAGGTCTATGCCGGTCGGGTTGAGTCTCTGCTGGCCCTGGCCGCGCCCAAACCGAATCTCATGGCCGGAAGCCCGGTGTACAAAATCCTCACCGAGGCCCTGATCCACATCACCCCGCTCAACCTGACCGATCCAGCCTCCCCGTTTTTCAGGCCCGATTCCTGCCAGACCCTGCACGATCTCACCCGCTTCTGCCACGAAAAGGCCGTGGTCGAGATGTTCAATTTCGGCGAACGGTACGGCTTTGACGACAAGGCCGCCAAACAGCTGGTGGTGGACGCGCCTTCCCAGTGGTGGGTGATCGACCTGAACGATGGCTTTTCCCCGGATTTCGACCCGGAAAGCCGCTATGTCCATCTCGGCCACATCGTTTCCGCGCCCATGCTGGCCATCTGGCAGGGCATGACCACCTTTCCCTGGGCCGGGCCGCCGCCCGTCAGCCTGAGGGGGTTCGGTTCCATCATCTTCCAGTCCACCAGAAACCCCAATCTCGACCCGGCGGTGCGCTCGGCCATGGCCGCCAAAAATTACTTTCTCATCTCGAAGAACTTCTGCAACCTGAACGTCCGGCTCGGCTATCATTTTGCCCTGGTGGAGGCGAATCTGGGAGAATTCCTCACGGAAAACTATGTGAGCTTCCAGTTCAAGGGCGGGGCGGCGGACCAAAACCGCCGTCTGTTGCGCATCCGGCTGATCAGCGAGATATTAAGCGAATTCGGCTTCCGGGTGGAACAGAAAGTGGACGCCATGACCGCCCGGATCGAAAAAAAACCCACCCCCTTTCTGCTGGAACGCCTGAAAATTCTCGGCTACCTGCTGATCCACACCCGCCAGATCGACATGATCATGGCTGACGAAGGCATGGCCGCAGAATACCGGCAGAAAATCATGGCCGACCTGCACACCCTGCTCAACACCTCAGCAACGGAGGGATGACATGGCCCCGGAGCTCAAGATCCTGCTCATTGACGATGAATTCGATTTCGTGGAAACAACCGGCAAAAGGCTGATACGCCGGGGCTACTCCGCAAGAACCGCCCTCACCTGCGCCGAGGGCCTGGCGATTATTGCCTCGGGCTGGCCCGAGGTCGTGGTGCTGGATGTGATGCTCCCGGACCGGGACGGCATGGACTGCCTGCGGGAGATCAAGGAAAAATGGCCGACCCTGCCCGTCATCCTGTTGACCGGCCACGCCTGCATGCAAACAGGCCTGCACGGCCTGGAATACGGGGCCAGTGACTACTGCCTCAAGCCCATTGACCTGGAAACCCTGGTGGAAAAAATCGCCATCGCCCATCGGGAGAGCCGGGCACCGGGGGGCTGAAACAAAAAAAGCCACCCCGCCGCATGGCAGGATGGCTTTTGGCATCGGAACCGATTCTTTTTAAGAATCAATGCCCGCCGACGGAAAGCAGGCCGCTGGCAGCCAGGGTCAGAATAACCGCCTCGGCCAGGGCCATGAATGCCATGGCCTTGTCGCCCCTGGCGAACAGCCCCGGGGTGATGACAAGGTAGCAGAGAATGGTGACACCGGCAAGGATAGCCACCGGCAGGAAGTTCAGGAAATCGCCATAGCCGAGGAGTTTCATCCAAGACCAGCCGGTGGGCAGAGTTTCCCAGTGCAGAAAATTGGTGTTGATGGCCACCAGATATTCATGCGCCGGCGTGCTCCAGTAGGTGGAAATCTCGCTCAACGGCACGACCGACGGCATGATGCCCAGCACGTACAGAGCAAAGGTGATTACCATGAAGGCCAGGCCTGCGTACATGCCTTTTTCAAGAATAGCAGCGTACAGCACCTGTTCCTCGGTTGCTTGGGTATTATGTTGTGACATGATACAATCCTCCTTGAAATAAGACTAGTACATTGTAACACTTAAATCGACACTCAAATTACTCCCCTCCCCCCTTGGGGGGGAGGGTTAGGGTGGGGGGGAGTCGTCATGCAGACGCCCAATTGTTGCTTCACCCACCCCCTAACCACCTCCCGTCAAGGGAGGGGGATGCGAAATGAAAAACGTTACATGGTACTAGCCCGTGATCGGCATAAGGAGCCGTAACATAACGAAGCAGTATTAACGGCGATAGTCGGGCATATAATGGTTATTCCGTAACGGCTTCTAAAACAGGCTGACGCCCATGGTGCTCAACCCCTTCTGCACCGCCTTCAGGCCGGCAAAGAGGAGAATGACGATTACCATCCAGCGGATAAAGGTCGGCTTGGCAACCTTCAGCAAGCGAACCCCGACGAAGGAACCCAGCATGATGCCGATGAGCGACGGCACAACCATCATGGGAATCACGCAGCCATTATTCAGGTAGATCCAGGCAGCGGAGGTATCGGTGATGGAGAGCAGGAACTTGGAGGTGGCCACGCTGATCTTGAGCGGCGCGCCCATCATCAGATTCAACACCGGCACGTTGGCCCAACCGGCGCCCAAACCGAACATCCCGGCCATGAAACCGATGATGATGAAGGCCAGCAGGCCGGGAATGGTGCGATGGATCTTCCAGTTGATCTCTTCCTTGGTGGTCGGCTCATAAAAAACACCGGTGATGCGCAGGGCGGTGGAAAGCGCATCCGCCTTGGGAACATCGGGAACCGTTGATTTCTTGGCGGAGAGCATGATGGCCACGATGCCGAGGATGGTGCCGCCCAGGGCAAGCTGGACAATGTGGGTGGGCAGGGCCAGGCCGACCATGGCGCCGACAATGGCCATGGTGGAGGCGATGAGCGCCACCGGCATGGCCAGACGCAGGCTGGCAAGATTGGCCTTCAACAAGCCGGGGCCGGCAGCCAGGGCGCCGCACAGGGCGACCAGCAAGCCGGCGCCGCGGACAAAGTCAAGATGGAACGGGAAAAACCCGCCGATGATGGGCACGAACAGCACCCCGCCGCCAACCCCGCCAAGCACCGCGATGATGCCCATGAAAAAGGTGACAAACAGGAGAATCACCGGCCACTTCCACCAGTCCGCCTCACCGGCCGCCGGCACCGGCGACATGCCCGCCGCTTCATTTGCCAGAGCCCAGGCCGGGCTCAGCATGATGGCACACATGAGGGAGGCCAGCATCATCCCCGCCTTTTCCTTGACGTTTCCTCGCATCCTTGTTTCCTCCCTTGTCTTCCCTAAAGAAAAAGTAAGATGATATATGAAAAATGAACCAGCACTCTGGGCTATTGTGTTCAAGCAGTGGAATAGGTTTGCTGGGCTACGGCAGCCGGATGTCTTTCTCTGCCTGCCTGTGCGACTGTGGCTATTTATGAAAATTTTCGGTATGCTTACCGCTCTCGAAATACGCTGTCAAGAAAAAACCGTTCCTCTATGAAACAGGACGTTGCATTACGCATCACCACGCAAAAATGATGCGTAATCATACCTATGCGCTGCATTGTGCAACATTTTCCCGGAGAAAAAGGATGGCCTTTGCCCTGAAAGAGGCTCTGAAAATACTCCGGACGGAGGTCGCTGGCTATGCGGTGCCCATTGTCGATCTCATTGCCGTGCAGACCAAGGACCCGTACAAGGTGCTGGTGGCGACCATCCTCTCCGCCCGGACCAAGGATGAAACCACGGCCAGGGCCGCGGCCAGGCTGTTCAAGGAAGCGCCGGACCTGACCGCCCTGGCCGGACTCAGCGAAGAGCGGCTTGCCAAGCTGATCTTCCCGGTGGGCTTCTACAAGAACAAGGCCGGGTTTCTCGCCCGGCTGCCCGGCGTGCTGGCCAGCGAGTTCAACAACCGGATTCCCGACGAGGTCGAACCCCTCACCCGCCTGCCCGGCGTGGGCCGGAAAACCGCGAACCTGGTGGTGGCGGTGGCCTTCAGGAAACCGGCGATCTGCGTGGACACCCATGTGCACCGGATCATGAACATCTGGGGCTATGTGGAAACCCGCACCCCGCTGGAAACCGAAATGGCGCTCCGGAAAAAGCTGCCGCCCGAATACTGGCTGACCATCAACTCCACCCTGGTGGCCTTTGGCCAGGGCACCTGCAAGCCGGTGGCCCCCCACTGCGACCGCTGCGTCATCGCCCAGTATTGCCCGCGGATCGGGGTGAGGCCGAGAAAGATCGTGGGAAAAAGCAAAAAACCGGGCGAGGATACCATGCGGAGATTCGTGTCGTGGAATGTCAACGGTCTGCGGGCCGTGGAGAAAAAGGGCTTTGTCGAGACCATCGCCGATTTGAACGCCGATCTGGTGGCGCTCCAGGAGATCAAGGCCCTGCCGGAGCAGCTGCCGGAAACGATCAAAAACATCCCCGGCTACACCGCCTACTGGTTTTCCGCCCAGAAAAAAGGCTACGCCGGGGTGGCGACCTACAGCAAAGAGCAGCCCCTCTCGGTAATCTACGGCATCGACCACCACGATCATGATTACGAGGGGAGGGTGCTGACCCTGGAGTTTGCCGACTTCTTCTTCGTAAACGCCTATTTCCCCAATTCCCAGCCCGGCCTGGTGCGCATGGATTACAAGCTTACGTTCAACAACGACCTGCTGGCCTTTGCCAAAAACCTGGCCAAGCAAAAGTCGGTGGTGATCTGCGGAGATTTCAACGTGGCCCACAAGGAGATCGACCTGACCAACCCCAGGCAGAACGAAAAGAATCCGGGCTATGCCCCGCAGGAACGGGCCTGGATGGACCAGTTTCTTGGCGCAGGGTTCGTGGACACCTTCCGGATGTTCAACCAGGAACCGGGCCAGTACACCTGGTGGAGCTACCGCTTCAACGCCAGGGACAGGAACATCGGGTGGCGGATCGACTATTTCTGCGTGGATAAAAAGAGTGCGGGCAGGGTGAAGGCGGCGGGGATTCTGCCGGAGGTGCTGGGTTCGGACCATTGCCCGGTGAGTTTGGATTTTGCGTGAAGGACAAGGCGGCCTGACCGGTTTTTGGTTGACTTACCTACCTTGATTCATCATAGAATCGATATGTAGGAATTTACCCAGCACCATATTGGCGCTCCTTCTGCCTAATCCACTGTTCGCATGAAAAAAAGGGAAATAATATGCCCATACCTGATTTTCAAAGCATCATGCTTCCTCTTCTTAAGTTCTGTGCTGACGGGCAGGAACACACCAACCGGCAGGCAATAGATGCACTTTCTCAAGAATTCGGTCTAACGGAAGACGAGCAAAAGCAGCTTCTCCCTAGCGGTCAGCAATGCGTATTCGACAACCGTGTTGCGTGGGCACGGGCTCACATGAAAATGGCTGACCTTATTGAAAATACGCGACGCGGTATTTTTCGTATTACCGGACAGGGTAAACATGTTCTAGGCCAATCCCCGTCTGAAATCAATCTGCGATTCTTGAGGCAATTCCCCGAATACATTGCGGCACGAGATCGTCATCAAGAAAACCGAGAAGAGGACGAAACTGCCTCGGCATGTGACGAGAAGGAAAGCAAGACACCAGCTGAGCGTCTCGAAGAAGCATACATGACGTTGCGAGAAAACCTTGCAAGCGAGCTTATCTCACAGATGAAATCTTCATCTCCTAATTTTTTCGAGAAAGTCGTTGTCGAAGTTCTCGTCAAAATGGGATACGGCGGTTCCCGAAAAGACGCAGGACAAGCAATTGGCAAAAGTGGAGATGAAGGAATTGATGGCATTATCAAGGAAGATCGCCTGGGCCTGGACATCATCTATATTCAGGCCAAGAAATGGGAAAACACCATTTCTCGTCCAGAAATCCAAAAGTTTGCAGGCGCCTTGCAGGGGAAACGTGCACGAAAAGGAATTTTTATCACAACTTCTGATTTCTCTCAGGGCGCCCATGAGTATGTGGCCGCCATTGAAAGTAAAATCATCCTTATCGACGGCCAAGAACTTGCTCAACTCATGATCGATTTCGGCGTTGGTGTCGCTACAGACGCAACATACGAGTTGAAACGGCTGGACTCCGATTACTTTACGGAAACCTAAGAATGGGGAAAGCGAACAAAAGTATCCAGACGGACCGTGGCAGAACCGTAGCCGCTTATGCGCAACGGTCAGGCTTGCAAACACGAACACCGTGCCAAGGAGGTCTTCATGAAGGTACTCATCGTCTACTACTCAATGTACGGGCACATCTACAAACTGGCGCAGGGTGTCGCGGAAGGGGTTCGCCTGGTCGAAGGCGCCGACGTCGATCTGCGGCGTGTCCCGGAAACGCTTCCCGAGGCGGTGTTGGAGAAAATGGGCGCGGCAGCAGCGCAGAAGCAGCAGGCGCAGGTGCCCATCTGCACGGTGGACGAACTGGCTGCAGCCGATGCGGTCATCTTCGGCACCCCAACCCGCTTTGGCAACATGTGCGGGCAGATGCGGCAGTTTCTCGATGCCACCGGCAAGCTGTGGCTGAGCGGCGCCCTGGTCGGCAAACCGGGCAGCGTCTTCGCCAGCTCGAATACCCAGCACGGCGGCCAGGAATCCACGATCCTGAGCTTCCACAACACCCTGCTCCATCAAGGCATGGTCATCGTCGGCCTGCCCTACACCTTTCAGGGGCAGATGACCATGGCCGAGATCAGCGGCTGCTCCCCCTATGGCGCCTCCACCATCGCCGGAGGTGACGGAAGCCGCAGCCCAAGTGAAAATGAGCTTGCGGGCGCGCGCTTCCAGGGCCAACACGTTGCCACGATCGCCAAGAAGCTGGCGATTTAAGACCATAACCTGAAAAACTTAAACGAGCCCCTCAACACCATGCCTGACGACCTGTGGCAAACCATGATCCTGACCGGTGAGCTTGGCTGCCACCCTGTCCAGTTTTTCGACTGCACCGGTTCAACCAACGATCTTGCCCTGGCCTTGAGCAATACCGGAACACCAGACTCCACCCTGGTCGTGGCCGACAGCCAGAGCGCGGGCCGGGGTCGTCTTGAGGGCAGGACTTGGCTTTCGCCGCCCGGAACCGGACTCTATTTTTCACTGATCCTCCGCCCGCGTCTTGCCCCGGCGGACTTTCCCAAGCTCACTCTGGCCGCAGGCCTGGCCCTGTGCAAGGCGCTGGAAAGCCACACCCATTGCCGACCCGGGCTGAAATGGCCCAACGATCTTTTCCTGCACGGCAAGAAATGCGGCGGCATCCTCACCGAAACCCAGGCCGTAGCCGGTGCCGGGCCGACCGCGGTGGTGATTGGCATCGGCCTCAATGTGAATACCCCGGCGGAGGCATTTTCCGGGGGGCTGCGCGCCAAGGCCACCTCACTGCTCGCTGAAACAGGCGTCCCCCACGAACGCGGCCCTCTGCTTGCGGCCATTCTCGGCGAACTGGACCTGGTGGTAGCCCGGCTGGAACAGGGTGATTTCGTAAGCATTCTGACCGAGTGGCGGCAACGGGATATCCACGCTGGCCTGCAAGTTTCCTGGGTGAACACCCAAGGGAGGCTCAT
>JAJZSH010000041.1 GCA_021822005.1 Deltaproteobacteria bacterium
CCGGCGCCACCCTGCTGGTGGCGGAAAGCGCATAGCTTTTATTGTTGTTTTGGCGAGTGTTGATTAAAATTGTCAAGGTTTTGTCACGCAACCTCCTCCAACGATCACCCTTCTTCCCGCCGGCAACTCTACAGAAACCGTGAGCGTCGGCCCGTTGTCGGGCTTGATGCGGCAGGGGGTTATAATCGCGAAAGTGGCGGAATTGGTAGACGCACTGGATTTAGGTTCCAGCGCCGCAAGGCGTGGGGGTTCGAGTCCCCCCTTTCGCACCACACAAAAAATCAACAACTTATGATACACAGGGACAAAAAACCATCCCTGTGTGTCCGTTGATTTTCTCACAAAATTTTCCCATTTTTTCCCAAATTTTCCCAGGCCATCCCTGGGTGTCCCTAACTCAATCTATTGACTGTTGAAATGAGCGTCAGGGATAATCCTCCCACGGTCACGCGCTAGGCGCGTCCTCCTGAGGAGACAGAAGCGGTTAAACTCAGGGGTTGACTCCACGGCATGGGTGGAGGGGGTGACTCTAAACGGCTGGTTTTGGACAACTGGCCGGGCTACAAGAGCCTTGAGCACTGGTCGGCCGGCACTGCCTTGCTTTTTTCCCGGCGGGAAAATTAGGGAAAAAATAAAGAGGCCGCTCCACTGTCCTGCACTGCACAGAGCTTGGAACGTGCGGTTTGGATATGGAGTTACACCATGCGGCAATCCATTCAACTGGGCGCTCGCCCGCAATTCCTCACCTGGACCACACTGGCTTACCTGGAAGCGGCCTACCCTGGCCAGGCTCGCCTCACGACCATTCAAACCGCCCAGGCCCTGGGCATTTCGGACAAGCATGTTCGGAATTTGCTGTCATTAAAAAAATTCTACATCCCCAACGTTGGCGAGCCTGGCCGTCCTTCCTTCCGCAAGGTTGACGTGGCAGCCTACATCGACGGGCGAGTGGATAAGAAAAACGTGGGGGGCTCGCCCACCAAGGCAGAGCGGATTGCCGCCAGGGAGGCCGGCCTGTCAGTGCCAGAGTGGCGCAAGTTGCAGGAGCAGAAGGGGGGGGTGGCATGAGCACCCGTCCCGTTCCCACGAACTTAGACAGCTGGCCAGGGGTCACGGACCTGGTGGTCAGCTACAAGCACATCCTGCATGTCCTTTGGTCCTCCCCTTCATCCTTGGTGAATGTGATTGGAGTTGGCGGGCCGGGCATCATAGAGCGCCTGACTGGGGCCACGCGGCTGGATGAACCGGTGATTTTAGAGGCCCTGAGAGAGCTGGATCGTCGCCGTCTGGTGGTGCTGGATGAGGACACCCGGGAAGTGGCTATCCGCCGCTGGTGCGCTTTTCACAAGTTCAAGGGGCGTTGGGCTTCCGCTGCTGCTCAGGCCTTTGGCATGGTGGCTTCCGCCAAGATCAAAGGCGTTTTGGTCAAGGATGAGGGGGTGAAAGGAGTTTTCCCTGAAAAATCAATGCAATCTTCCGCCAACAGCAACTGCAACAACAACAGTATGTATTTATATAAGCAGAAGCATGGCGGAAGTCCGCCGCCAGGTGCTGCTGCTCCGGCTAGGAAATTTAACAAGTCAAAGGCGGGGATGTATTGCTGGAATGAGGAGGACAGGCTCGCAGCCCTGGATCTGGAAGGGAAGTATGGAATGGACGAGGTGAGAGGGGCTGTCGAGGGGTTGGAGCAGGAAGGGGTGGAGCCCTTCCCGTCCAGGGTGGCAAAAGCACTTTTGAACTTGCAGTCTAGCAATGCCGGTCCGGCTTTGCCACCTTCCTGGTGGGCAAGTGAGGAAGGGACCCTACGGGCCGGGCAAGTTCTTGGTTTGAGTCCAAGGCCTGGTGAGCTCATGGAGCAGTACCGCAAGCGCATCAGGGAGGAAGAGGAGAGGTGTAAAAGGGATGATAGGGCGGCTGCATAGCCCCGCCAATGCCCTGGCACCGACCGGGGCATATCTGTGCCATCACTTCCCAGAAAAAATCGCTTCCTAGCTGTTTTAAGCTGTTCTAATGGTATGTCGTTGACTGGTGGGGATTCTGGCTGGGTTGCCCCGTCCCATGTCCTCGCGCCGGGGTCGGCCCGGCGCAGGCAATCGGACAGCATGGGACGGTGAGCCGACGGTGGTGTGCTACATCCGCCGGTCTCTAAAGGGGTTAGATGCCCTTATTTGCTGTTTTTACCATTTTCCAGGTTGCGGGTAGTCGGCAGATTTGGCCCTGGAGGCAGTTAATGCAAACAAACAGTTCTGGGCCGCTAGGATCTGCAGATAGATCGAACTTAACACCGGAATTGGCGCCGCCAGAGATGCTATACACAGATTTTGCATACGGATTCTGGTCCAGCGTTACTGGGATTTGATAGTTTTTTGCACCGTCGGAGCAACTTAACAGCCCAGTTTTCCCTCCATTTTTGATCGTAATCTCCGGTCTTGTGGATGAGTCGATGCCGATTAAGACCATTGATTCATCCGGATTCCAACGGGCAGTTACAAACCAAATGAGAAATCCGCCGATTGCTAGTACAGTCGCCAAATAGATGCCGTGAATAGCTTTCATTTTCGGGGCCATAGTCAGTTAGTGGAAACGCGATGGTGTCACGGCAATACAGGCAGGTCCACCAAGAAAAACAGGTTAAAACAGGCATATTCTTGCGGGGGCAGAACAGCCGGCGGTTTCCCGCCAGCCGGCCACATTCGACCTCTGACCGAAGAATGCGGCGGAAGGGATTTTATCAGGCCGGGCGCGAAAGGTTGAGGCTGTCAAACGCTCTGTGAATATGGGCGTCTAGGTATTCTCGGGTATAACGGGCAATGGTTTCATCGGCATTCCGGTTTTCCACCATTTCCACAGTGGGGCTGGTAAGGTCGCGGCGGAGTTTTACCGAGACTTCCACTACCAGGTCAACACCTGGCCTCAGTTCGTAGGTCATTACCTGCATTTTCATCCCCTTTCTATTTCTAGGTTCAGTAGTGCTTCCCGAATGGTGCAGCAGCGGCGCAGAATTGCCATCGCCTTATCCTTGTCCTTCCAGCTCCTGACCTTCCCGGGTACTGCCACCAGCTGGCCACGGGGTTCCTCTTCGAGGTTCGAAGTGGTGAAGAGGTGGAAGGTCACACCCTCCCGGATCTGGTGGATGGTGTGCCGCATGGCTACCCCTTGAGCTTGACGCCCTTCGGCAACAGTTCCCTGGCTCGGGCTTCGTCTTCGGCGGTGATTTGGAAATCCTCATCGGCATTGCTGGTGGCGATCCACGCCGTGCTATCTGGTTCGATGACGAGCGCAACACCTTCACGAATCTGGAATTTCATGGCTCTCTCCCTTGGGCCCTTCCGAGGGCCAGGTTTTTCGGGTTTAGGGGTCAGGGTGAACTTGTGGCCACAGCCGGGGCATTTGATGGGTTTGGTTTTTAATTGAAACAGTTCCCACTCAGCCGCCGGCATCGCGTTGATGCCACGCTCCCAGTTCTGCCAGGTGCGGTAGGAGGGGGCTCCCACCAATTCCGCTGCCTGGGCTTGGGTGAGGCCTGCTTTCAAGCGGGCAGCTTTGATTTTTGAGGGGGTCATGCCGGGACGAAATCCAGCCGGGCAGGCACTGCAGGAGGGCGGATCATGAGTGCCACATCTGCAGAAACGAGCCGGGAAATAGTAGTGCCAACCACCAGTTTTTGATGGTCATTTAGCCCACCGTTCAACAGCACCGCCTCCAGGTCAGCGAGCGAGTCTTCGATCAACGCTCTCGCTTTATTAAGGTCAGTCATGTAATCCATGGTTATCTCCTAGCTCACCTTTACCATTAGGGGGACCTGCAAATTTACGATTTAACTATACACCGGACAAGTGTATTGTCAAGGTGTTTTTGCAATAAATTTCAACTTTTTACCGCGTTAAAAGTGGCGTGGTTATTGAGTTTCCGAGTTATCGTCATTTTTCGGCTTGTTCCAAAGTTTCTTGGCTTTTTCGATGTATTTCTTGGTTTCCTCCAGCGGATCCGGGCCTCGAATTTGTCGCTGCTCGGCGAGCATTTGGCGTTCTTCTTCCCGCTCTTTTTTGTCGGCGTCAGTGATTGCCTGGAGCTTGGCTAAGTCTGGTAGTGGAGTCTCATCATAAACAGTAGGGGGATGGGGCTCGATGGAAGACACGATCTCGCGCCAGGCGGCCTCGCCCTCGTCCAAAATTGGTGAAGCGACTGGCTCCTCGGAAACCGGCTCTGGTTCTTGTGTATCAAAATTTGTAGTAGAGATTTCAGAGGGGGGAGGGAAATTTGTAGTAGAAAATTCCTGGGGCTCGATTTCGTTTCTACTACAAATTTCCTGGGCTTCATTTTCGCCGTCCGATTTTGTAGTACAAACTTCCTCGTGTTCGCTGGAATCGCCCGTGGTTACTTGGTTATCCTGTTTTGTAGTAGAAAACTCGGGGCCGGAAAATTTTGTAGTAGAGTTTTTCGCCGCCAGTCCAAGTACCAGCAGTTCCCTCTGTTCCTGGCTGTTGAGATTTTTTAGAGCCTCCCGCAGCGCCAGGTCCTCCTTGGTTTTGCCCGGTATGTAAATTTGCAGTCTCATTTTCCCTCCTCCTTGACCATCAGCAGTTGCAGGGCCACGGCCTGGGGGTCCGTTGGATCCGTGGGAGTGATACCGCGCAGCACCAATTCACCGAGTGCGGCCCGGTGCTTCACCGCCTCACTGATCCTTGGTGCCTGGCTGATGATCTGCCGGAAAGCCAAGTCCAGAACCGCTTTCCCTCCAAAGTAAATGTTGGCGTAGCCTGGCCGATCAAGTTGCATCACTCCTCCTCAAAATTGAACAGTGGTTGTATCCAAAGGTTGTATACAACGTTCATATACAACGCTTAGTTCCCATCGTATTCCCACAGCGGGAAATTTTCAGAGGGTTGAACTAACTGAAAATAAAGGGATATTTTGTAGTAGAAAAAGGCATGGTGCAGGGGCGCGACACCGCGGCCGGCTAGGAGGCCGAAGGCCGGGGAAGCCGGCGAACCCCGGACCAGAAGGGCAGGCGATAGCCCGCTAACAGCGCAGAATCGCGGCCTCGTCGCTAGCCAACCGCCCAAGGGTAATCCGCGCCCTAAAAACAACCCAGCAACTCCAAATTCCCTCATTGCGACCGGAGGGAGCACTGAGGCGAGGGAAACTTTGTGCAACAAAGTTACACCTCGCTCCCTCTACGTTTTCCCACACGTTGGATTTTGTACCCAAATTTTCTACTACAAACCGTCCTCGCCCATCGGTTTCCCCGATGTATTTCCTAATGGAAAAGCAATTGCAGACAGCCGCTTAGGTACGAACTACCGTTGCACCCATAGAGCGAGGTGTAACTCTGTGCAACAAGTTGCCCAGAGTTTTCCTCGCCGGATTCTCCCTTCGGTCGCATCACTGGAAAGAGGCATGGACGACAACAAAACCCGCACGATTGGCGTGCGCTTCACCGAGTTTGAGGCGGCACAGGTTGCCGAGAAGGCCAAGGCCGCCAGCTTGCGGCCGTCAGCTTTTATTCGCCAGGCGGCCCTTGGCCAGCCAATACCATCTCCGATCCCCGAACTGAACCGCGAGGCCTGGGCAAGCCTGGGCAAACTGGCCGGCAATCTGAACCAAATTCTGCATCACCTCAATTCCGGGCTCGCCACCGGCGTGGACGAAGCATTGATCAAAGCGCTCTACACCGAAGTCCAAGGCCTCCGCGCCGACCTGCTGGGAAGGGTGAATGAAGGCGAAAGTTAAGCGCGGCGCGGGGTTTCGCGGCGTACTGAACTACTCAATGGAAAAGGAGGGGGCAGAAATCGTGGGTGGAAACATGGTTGGCCAATCTCCGCGTGAACTTAGTAGCGAATTTGGACGCGTGCGCCAGTTGCGCCCCGACATCAAAAAGCCGGTGCTGCATGTCCCGTTGTCTCTCCCTCCTCGCGACACGCTGAGCAAAGAAAATTGGGACGCCGTGGGCGAAGCCTTTCTGAAAAAGATGGGCCTGGACCCAAACAACCGCCCCTGGGTGCTGGTACGGCACCACGATAAGGACCACGAGCATGCTCACCTGATCACCTCCCGGGTGGGCCTGGATGGGACGGTGTGGCATGGCAAATTCGAGGCTCTCCACGCCATTCAGGCCACCCAAGAACTGGAACAGGAATTTGGCCTGACGGTCACGCCAGGCTTGGACAACAACCCCGTCGGGCCGGCTACCCGAGTATCACAACCTGAGCGCGAAATGTGGGAACGCAAGGGACAGCAGCCCCCGAAGGAACGTATCGCGGAAGCCATCGAGGCCTCCCTGACCAAGGCCCGCGACCTAGAGGCCTTCAAGGCCGAAATGGAGGCCCAGGGCGTCCAGGTGAAGGTCAACCAATCCACCACCACCGGCAAGATTTCAGGCCTGTCTTTTGGGCTGGATGGCCACGCCTACAAAGCGAGCCAGATCCACCGCAAGTACAGCTGGGCCAACCTCTCCAAACAGCTAGAAAGGACCACCAATGAGCCACACCCTGGCCACAATCGACGAATCCCGCCGGCCTGCCGCCGAGATCGCCTGCACCACCTGTCCGAACTCGATGTGGTACGCCACACCCGACGAGGTGAAATGTTACTGCAAGCAAATGTTTCTAATCGTCTGGGCCACGTCCCAACCCAGCGTGATCCAGCGTTGCGATGGGGCAATTCCGTTGCCCCAGTAGATCCCCACAAGCAGGCCTATAAAGCCCGCCTGCTGGAGCGGCACTACCAAAACGAAGTGCGCGACAGCCTGCGGATGACCCTCAATTCCATCCAATTCCCGGGCGCCCCCGGTGACCCCGTGAAAATTCGCCTCGTGGGCGGTGGCCAGTTGGTGGACCACGGCGACCGCTTGACCTGTGGTCGTGGCCAAGAGGCTGAAATCGCCGCCATGGTGGAGCTGGCCAGGGTCAAGGGCTGGCAGCGGGTCACCTTGACGGGCTCCCCCGAATTTCAGCGCAAGGCCGCCGCCGCCTACTCCGCCGCCGGCATCCAGGTGGTGGATCCATCAGGGAAGGCGTTACCAGTAACCACCAAAGAGCAGCAAATCCACAACGCCTTGGAACGCCTGGCGGCAAATAAGTACCGCCTGGATCAAGCCCAGGAGCGCATGAAGCAGCAATCCCACGACGATGAAAGGAGCAAAGAATGGAAGAGCAGACCGCAGCATTGATGCCCAATGCCCTCAAACCCACGGTTGAGGTGGAGCCTCAGCTGGTGCGCGAGGAAGAGAAGGATTGGCCCCTGTTCTACGCGGAGCGGAAGGACGCCGAAACCGTTATCTATCGGCACCGTGAGACGGACAAAGAGCAATTCATCGACCACGGTAGCCATATCCAAATAACCACCTCGGATCCCGCCGAACAGTCGCACAGCATCGCGGCGGCTGTGCTGTTGGCGGCTGATCGTGGATGGCGGGAAATCGAGGTCACCGGCGATGAGGACTTCCGCCGGCAAGTCTGGATGGAGGCCTCCTTGGCCGGTATCCAGGTCCTGGGCTATACCCCCAGCCCGGAGGACGTGGCCGAGCTGGAAAAGCTGCGCCCGGGCAGTGCTCCCGCGCCGGCAGAACCGGAGTTGAAAATCACCGCCGTTGAGCCGGAACACACCCCTGAATGGAAGGTGGAGGTCCGCAACCAACTGCGCCCGGATGGCACCGACGGGGTGGTTACGGTGATCCAGCCCGACGGACAAGAACGCGGCTATGGCGGGTGGCCAGCCATCCTCAATGATTCTGACCTACCGGACCATATCAAGCTGCGGGCGGTGAAGCTAGAGACGGAAATGCAGGAGCGCCGGAACGACCCCATGCTGGCCCATGAGCGGCGGGTTGGTAGCCAGGACGACGTGGCAGATGCTGTGGCCCAGGCCAAAGAGGAGGGGCAGATATCCCCCGAAGCCCGCGAGCGGCGGATTCATGAGCTCAAGGCCAAATTTGCCGACAACCAAACTCGGATCGAGGCGGCACAGGAACGGATGGAGAACACCCGGGGAAACGATCGGGCGGCTGATGTCAGCCGCCATACCTCCAACACGCCGGGCCGGTGATCAGGAGAGCAACCATGGAATTCTTACTCGGTTTTCTTTCGGGCACCTTGCTAGCAGCCCATTTGCACGATTTGGCCAATATCCAATGGTCTTTTTTGGTTGCGCTGGCAACGGTGTTCATGGCGGCCCTAAGCAGTTTGGGCATGTTCTTTTCTATCTATCAACGCGTGACATATCCGCTCTTTGCGAAAATCCATCAGGCGATGGGAAAGGATTATGAACGGCTCGTGGTCAACGAGTCCTGGCAGGCAAAAATATCTTTCGTTCGCGCCAACAAAAAGAATATCGGGATTTTCGTTGCCAAAAATTTCATCTCTCTTTTTGTGTTTTTCGGGTTGTTCTGGCTGGCGGTGCAGTTGGTGTCGTGGCTGGTGCCTTACATCACGCTCTACCCCATGTTATTTGCAGTTGGCGGGCTCGTTGTTGGCACCGCTGGACAGCTGGTTTATAGGCTGATTCAGCAGCCGGATCTTGATTCCCACAATATTTCCGGGGGCTGAACATGGAACTCCGACAGATCATTCCCCGTTCCGGCCACGACGATCCCAAATTTCAGGCAGAGTGGCTTGCCAGCCTGGGGGGCTACCCTGAAGGGCTTAAGGCGCGGCTGTTGGCGCGTGACAAGGCAATGATCCCGCACCTTTCTGAGGGCTACAAGGTGCCTGTTCACCTGCTCCACAGCTTGGCCGAGGAGGTTGGGGAGTGGCGGGTGGAGGAGGATTGGACGAACGCTGAGGCTCTGAAGTTGGCATGGGCCAAGAAAGCCGAGGAAACAGGCAATCTCAGCCCAAAAGAGCGGACACAACTGGAGGAAGGGCTAGCAAGGCGGGAGCGGGAATTTGATAAGCGCCTGGAAGTCCATTCCGACAACACTCTTCGGTTGTTCGGCCGTCAACCGCGCATTGTTAGCCTAGAGTTTCCTGCCGCCGTCCGTCACCTGGCCGCGCAGCGGCAAGCAGAAGACGATGCCCAGCGGCAAAACCAAGCCCAGCTCATCCAAGAGTTGGGGAGGGAGAATGACGCCATCCTGGACGAACTGCTGGCCATGGGGCTGACCCTTGCCGAGATCGAGGAGCTGAAAAATGGCTAGCCCCGGTCTTACCCTCGATACCTTGTTCGGGGACGCCAGCCCCACGGGGATGATTGTCGTACTGGCGTCTTGGCTTTATCAGTCTGACATCTGGGCTTATGTGGTCGAAGCTTTGATGATTGCTATCCCAGTCACTGTGATTGGGTATGGCGCCCATGTTGCTGTGAAGGAAGGTGCAAACGCAGGGAAAAAACTTGATGCTGCGATTTTGCCCATTGGGGCTGGGCTGGCGGCCATCGTTGTGCTTATTGCCCCCTTTATGCCCCCTGCTGTGTTGCCCTGGGTCGGCATCAACTCCTCTCAGCCCCTTCCCACTGTTGGGCTTGGCCTGCTGGGAGCGTCAAATCTATCCAGCACAGCAGCGGACGTCGTAGCCCAAAAGCTCGTTTCCCTCAATCCTATGACCGCACCCTCCATGCCCCTGCTGCGCAGGCAGGCGGACGCTTATTTCCAGGGGGCGGGCCAGGCCGTGGCGGCAGCCAAGGCCAACATCGACGCAACGGGCGGCGCAATGAGCGGCGCAGACCTCAATGCCAACCTGCTGCACGGCGCCGGTGCGGCTTACGCCAGCGCCGGCCTCAATAACGCCAACACACCGGCCGCGAAGCTCCAGATGATGATGCAGGCGGATCTCGACGCTGCCCGCCGGATGCAATACGCCTGGAGCAAACACCCCAACATGGCCATGGGGGAGTGTGTGGGCAATACCATGCTGAGCGACGTGGCCACGGCACTCAACAACTCTCAATATTCGACTGCACCCGATGACAAGGCCCTCACGGCCAGCGCTTGGAACGCTTATTACCAGGCCGCCGCAGCTTACCTGGTGGGTAGCGGCAAGGACGGGGGCGGCGGGGCCGCGCCGGCAAACTTCGGTAGCGCGTGGAATGGAGGAGACTCGGCAGCGCCTGGCACGGAGGTGCAGCTGCCGCCGGTCACTGATAGCCTCAAGACCGCAAGCGGCCCCCGCGAAATCGTGATCAACGCCGAGGCCTACCGCTCGGCATTTTCCCCGGGATCCGACCCCAAAGAACTGGATCAGCCCTCCTCGGCCGTGGCGTCCCGTCTGGCCGGTGCGGTGGATCCGCAACAGCAAGCCAATCTGCAACGCTTGTTAGTGGCAGTAAAGGCTCGTGAAGCCGCCGTCACGGCAGACTTGCAGGTGCGCAATCAGACTTCCGCCGCCTTCGAGGCCCTGGCCAGTGGCATGGCCATGGCTAACGTCCAGGGGACGGATACCTCCACGGATTTTTCCGCCATCCTCAAGAACGTGCAGGGATCTGCGGCGGCCACCCTCAACGACCTGGTGAGCAAAAACAACCTGGTGGCCAGATGCCAGGACTACGGCAAGCTGGTCCAATCCATCGATGTTGGTGAGCTGCACGTGAGCGACCTGGGGACACGGATTGATTTACTAAAGGACCGTATTAGTGACCCAACCGATGCGGCAAAGCAGGTGGGAAGCGGGGGCTGGCTCAAGCTGGGCATCTATTACCTTGCGACAGGCAGTGCTTATAAAGACGCCTTTGACAACGCCAACCACCTTCGGGAGGCCGCCAAGGCGGCGACCGGATCCTATTTTGCCGGGGATCCCGTCGCCATACAGGCCACCGATGCCGGCAACGTCGCCTTGGGCGCGGGGGCTGCCATGGTCGTCGGGGGCGGCGCGTTGAAGCTGGGAGGAGACGTGGCCAGCAAAGCCGGGGTGATTGCCGGGCCAGAGGGCGCAGTGGCCGGAAAAGCCTTGGGTGCTGTTGGGGATGAGGTGGGCGGCACGCTGTTGGACTGGGGGAAATTCTTGGTGATTGCGTCGATTTTCCGGGATTTCGCGCCCTACCTGGCTTTTGTGGTGGTGGTGTTCTGGTGGTATGCACGCCTGGCGTTCTTTGTCCTGGTATCTCCCGCGGTGGTGCTGGTGCAAGGGCTGCGCAACCTCGTGTCCATGCGCTTTAGCTGGGACGCCATGCTGGACTATGCCGACATTGCCAAACGCCTGGCCATCTTCTCGGCGCTGCCCCTGGTCTATGTGTGCGGTTGGGCTGCCATTTTCTTCAGTCTGATGCTGATCGACTGGTTGATTGCCGGAACGAATGGCGCGACGGGCGCCGTGGAGACCGTCAAGAATGTGGCCACACTCAACATCGAGCAGGCGGCCATGTCCAGCAACATTGTGCCTCTCGTCGTCAAATTTGTGCTGGGCCTGATCGTCTCGACGATCTTGTTCAAAGCCGAGGGCTGGCTGGATAGCCTCTTCGTTGGCCACGGTACCACGAATCATGACCTGACCGCGCCGTCGGCGGGGGATCTAGCGAAGTGAAAGGAGAAATCATGCTCAAGAACCTGAAAATCGCCTTCGTGGTGCTCTACCTCCTCGCCGGCATGATTGTGTTCGGTGTCGGTGTCTGGCACAGCCTGCAGGAAAACCCTGGCCAGTCGTTGTTGGCTGGCTCGGTGGCGGTCCTGCTGATCGTGCTGAGTTTGCTGGCTGGGGCCAAAAAATGAAACTCGCCCGCTTTGGACACGTCATCGACAAGCTGGACGAGGACCTTCGGCTGGACCGTCAACCGGAGCTGACCCGCCGACGTTTTCTCAAGTGGGCCTTTGCCGGATCGCTCATGCTGACAGGATCCGGCGCCCTGAACCTCCTGAACTCGGAAAAGGCCTGGGCGGATCGGTTCGGCAATGTGGTGGACGTCCAGGTGCCCCTGATCGAGGATTCGTTCTGGAGCAGCTTCAGTTCCAGCCACTCGGTGGACCTGACCAATCCACCGAAGGAGCGGATCGGGGGCTTTCCCTTGGCCAACCGTTCGGCCTTCAACTGGTTCATGCGCTGCTGGGAGGAGGGGGAGCAGGCCAACATGGAGCAGGAAATGTTGCTCAAGCTGGCCAAGCTGGACTGGATGCTGCGGAAGTATGGGATCCGCCCACCGATCAACTTCCACAGCGCCTTTCGGACATCGGAGCATAATTCCCGCGTCGCCGGCGCGACGAATAGCCAGCACGTGTACCGGACCGCGTTTGACGCGGACGTGCCGGGACTGACACCGGGCCAGCTGGCCTGGTGCGCGTATCAGGCGGGATTCCAGTGGGTGGGGATCAACGTGAATCGAAATTTCGTTCACGCGGACACCCGGCCCTCCAATCGCCAGACCGTGTTTTTTTACACCTAGGGAGGAGAAGATGAAGAAGAAAGCGCTTTTGATCGTGGGGATGCTCGCTGCTGGCCAGTCCCTGGCCGGCCCGGAAGAATTGCTCCAGCTCGCGCCACAGATCATGAACCTCGTCAGCGGGCAGCAGCAAGCAAAAGCCACGGAATACCCCACTGAATCCCAAACGGTCATCAAGGCCCCGAAATCCAAGGGCTACACGCCAGCGGCGGGCAATGCCTTGGAAAAGCTCTTCGCTAGCGTGGACCGCTGCCGGGCGGATGCCTTCTATGAGCGCCACACTGGCAAGGCGCCGACCGTGCCGGGCTTTCTGCGGAACCAGTCGCCTCGGCTGGAGAACGGCCAAGCGGTCTACAACGGCCAGTGGGACTTCCATGGCCTGAAGGTGTCGGAGATTCGGCTGTTTGTCATCCCGGATGCCCCCACCGCGACCTACGGCCTCACGTTCGACGCCGACCAGGCCACGGTCCAGCAAACCTTGGCCAAGGCCTACAAGAAAAAGTGGGAGGCCTCGGCGAAGTGGGGGGATGGGTTCGGCGGTACCGTTACCCGAACCCTCCAGGGCCAGGGTGGCAAAACCTCCCTGACCTGCATCGTGCCGCCGGCGGGAGACTGACATGCTGATCGACGAACTGGACAGAACCGCACGAGAGCGCCTAGGAGCGATTCTGGAGCGGGTGGAGGGGTTGGGTATTGCCCTGGACGAGAAAAATGCGCTCATGGGCCATTTGGTGGCTGTGAAAGACCTCTTGCCAACCTTGGATGTGGAAGGGCTGAAGTTCGTCAACAAAACCCTCGGCAAAATCCTCGATATGCTCCTCCACTCGCATGGGATGGTGATGCTGGAGCCCATTACGGGTTTGTTCCTGGGGGCGCTGAAATTTCTGCACGGGGGCGGGGAGCCGGAGTGGGGAAGTGCGCCGCGATCGAGGGAAATGGAAAGGTAATGGGGGTGGCTGAGATTGAAGCGGGCGTAAAGCCACTCTGTGAGGCCCTAAATCTTATTCCAGGCACTAGGACACTATGGTCTTGTCACGGTCACCTAGACTGGCCGTCAAGACCGTATGTCACCTTTGAGGCGCCACAAGACACTGCCTTCAAGATTCATGGCCTCTTGGGTGATGGTAAAAGTAGCGGAGTCCTGAGGTGCTTCCTGAAATATAACTGGTGGCTTGTCGCCAATTTTAGGGATGATGGCTCAATGCAATACACCATTGAGCCCAATGATTACCATTTTGACTGTGTGCAATTCAGTTTTTGGTGGCGGCCAACCTGGAAACGGTGGCAGGTGGATGATGATTTGCGGTGGCTTGCGCTCTTAATTGAAGAAGAGGTTGCTAGGGAAAAGCGCGCGAGTCTTGGAGTCGGCCAATGACCCGGTGGACGGATTTTCACGAACTGCCTGATAGGGCCAAATTGCTGATTTTTGGGACGCTGAAGCCAACGAAAGCGCAGATAGCGCTTTATCAGGTGGGGCAGTTTAAGTGTCGGGTGGTGGGTGAAGAGGAGAGAAAACTGCTTTCTGGAACTGGAAGCAGTGCTCCCTCCTCAGCTGGTAAGGTTAAGCCCGCTTGAGTCGATTCAGCTTGTCCGCCAGTTTCACGGCCCGAAGGTGGGTGTAGTCTTTTATCATCTGGGGTGTTTTGTGGCCGGTGATGCTGGACGCTTCCACCCAGTTCAGTCCAAGCTCAAATAGCCGGCTCGTGCCTTCGTGCCTCAAATCATGCCAGCGTAGATCTCGCGCCTCTGCTTTTTCGCGGGCCTTCTCCCAAGCTCGACGGAACACGGGCTTGCTGATTGGAAAAACACGACCGTCTATAGATCGCGGGAGGCGCTTTAGCTCCTTGAGTATCTCTACCGCCGTGGAAGTCAGAGGTACGTCACGGCTATCGCCATTCTTGGTGTCCACCAGGCGGGCCACGCCCGATTGTTCTTCCAGGGTAATGTTCTCCCACTGGAGTCCTAGCAATTCGCTCTGGCGCATGGTGGTCTCCACGGCCAACAGGAAGGCAGGGAGGACATAAGGGCCGGCCTTTTTCAACTCAGCAACGAGCTTCGCTTCTTCATCACCTTCGAGCCGGCGCTTGCGCGGCTTGCCATTGCTGGGTAGCTCAATTTGCTTAATCGGGTTTGTGACTTCAAGCCGCCACCGTTTTACCGCAACGGTGTAAAGGTGGGAGATCAAGGCGCAGTACTTGCGGAGGGAGTTTTCCGACAACCCTTCCTTGCGAAGTTCACCAAGGAATTTAACGACTGCATCTGGGCTGACCCGATATAGGCTTATGGCCGCGATGTCGTACCGCTTGAGCTTGGCGATCCGGTATTTCTCGGTGTCGGCGGACTTCTTATTCTCCGTTACCTCCTCCTGGTATTTCTCCAAGGCCTTGGCCAAGGTCATCTTGCCGGCGTCACGTTTCTTTACCCGCGCTTCAAGCACTTGTTTGGCGTGGGGGTCAAGGGCCTTGGTGACTCGTAGTGAGTCTCGATAGGCACGTGCCTCTTCCAGATAGTCGAATGTCTCGCAGATTTTATGACCATCAAGCATCAGTTTGACCTGATAGCTGTATGGACCGCGCTGATAGATGCCTTTTTCGATGCGTTTCGATGTCCCAGATGGCGCTTTTTTCATGGTATCCTATCCCGTTAAAGTAATACTTTTCGTCAGCTCCGAATTTTCCCGTTTTTTCCCAAAAAGGCTGGTTGGGGCTGTTCGGAATGATGCTAAATCAAAAAGTTATTGGGTGCAGAGGGTTGGATTTAGGTTCCAGCGCCGCAAGGTGTGGGGGTTCGAGTCCCCCCTTTCGCACCAATGGATTAATTTCAAAGAGTTAAGGAATTCGGAATGCAAGCACAAGTGGAAAATACTGG
>JAJZSH010000329.1 GCA_021822005.1 Deltaproteobacteria bacterium
CCAGGATTACTTTACCCGGGCCGGCGCCTTCAGCCTTGATGCCGACGGCAATGTGGTCACCCAGAACGGCGACCGGCTGCAGCCTGAGTTTACCGTGCCCCAGGGGACAATCTCCATCGGCATCAACAACAATGGGTTGCTCACCGCCAAGGATGCCCAGCAGCAGGTTCTCGCCACGGTCCAGATCACCCTGCACAGCTTCATCAATCCCGGCGGCCTGCGCAGCACCGGCGCCAATCTTTTCCAGGAAACCGAGGCCTCCGGCGCCCCCACCGAGGCCAACCCCGGCACCGAGGGTCTGGGCACCATCCAGCAGCGTTTCATGGAGGTCTCCAACGTGGATGTCACCGAGGAACTGGTCAACATGATCATCACCCAGCGGGCCTACGAGGTGAACTCCAAGTCGGTCCAGACCGCGGACAAGCTGCTTGAAGTGGCGAACACCCTGGTCCGCTAAAAGGAATGCCTGAGATGCCGCTGCGCATGGCGCGCCTGTTCATGGTTGCTGTGCTGTTCTGCCTTGCCCGTCCTCTTCCCGGACAAACGGCGGACAGGATTGCGGCCCCGGACCTTGCCGCGCTGGAGAATATCTTCAGCGAGGTTGTGCTCAAGGATTCCCCCTGGCCCAGGGAGGACCTCCAGATCGCCAATTTCAGCGTCCGCCCGCTGACCATGGCCTTGCCGGCCGGCGCCTTTGACTACCGGATCACCCAGAAGCCAAACGACTCCCGCCCCGGCAAAAAGACCGTTACCGCCGCCATCCTGACAGAGGGCCTGGAGCAGGGCCGAGTGAAGATGAGCGGCGAGCTGAGGCTTTTCGGCACGGTGGTCAGCACGACAAAACGGCTGAACCGAAACGAGATCATCAGCAGCGATGACATCACTGCGAGGCGGCAGGACATCTCCATGCTGGATGCCGGTCTCATCAACGACCCGGAACAGGCGGTCGGGCAAAAGCTCAAACTCTCGCTTCCGGCCGGGGCCATCCTGTATGCCCAGGCCCTTGACGCTCCTCCCCTGGTATACCGGGGCGAGCGGGTGACCATCATGGCGAAATCGCAGGCAATCCAGATAACCGCGCCCGGAGAAGCCAGAAATTCCGGGGCGCTCGGCGAAATGGTCCGGGTCAAGAACCTCACGAGCCGCCGCGAGATCCAGGCCCGGGTTCTGGGCGCTGGCGTCGTGGAAGCCGAATTCTGAGGCACCTGCCCCTTCCATTAAAGGAGAAGATTATGCGCACCACACTGCACTCCACCTTTCTCATCCTTCTGCTCGCAGGACTTTCCGGCTGCGCCGGCGCAGGCAGCCAGCAGGCCCAGCAGCTGCCGGAGCGTTACACCCTGCCCGCCGCGCCGCGGGCCGCGCAAGCCCAGCCGGAGGGAACAATTTACGCGGCCAGCAGCGGCCTTGACCTCTACGCGGACAGCCGGGCGAAAAGAGTCGGCGATATCGTCCTGGTCCGCATCGTGGAAACCTCCAAGGCCAACAAGGAGGCCAACACCAAGACAGAACGCGAATCAACGGTTACCGGCGGCGTTTCCAGCCTGTTCGGCCTGGAGACCTGGCTGGCGGACAAAAACAGCCGCTTTTCACCCTCGCTCACCGAGCTTCAGGCCAAGCTGACCAATGATTTTGAGGGAAAAGGGAAAACCGCCCGGAAAAGCAACGTGACCGCCACTATCTCCGCCAGAGTGATCGACCTGACCACCGACGGCAACCTGGCCATTCGCGGCTACCAGGAGGTGAAGGTCAACAATGAAACCCAGCATATCATTCTTTCCGGCATCATCCGCCCGCAGGATGTCGCCCAGGACAACTCCGTCCTCTCGACCCATGTTGCCGACGCCCGGATAGAATACAGCGGCCAGGGGGTTCTCGGCGACAAGCAGCAGCCGGGATGGCTGGCCAGGGCTCTGGACAGCGTCTGGCCATTTTAAGGGTGGCGACGCAGAGCTAGGCAAAATATTCCTTTCTCTCCAAGGGTGAGTCCATGAAAAAAAGAATATTTCCTTTAAAAATAGCGCATTACAACACCTGCCTCTCCCGTGGCACACTGCTTGCTAGAATTTCAAGATACAGGCTCCGGAGAACACATGCCGAGGACAGCTCCATGCAGACGACAACTGTCGCCGTTAACAGCAGCATAAGCGGCGCTGCTGCACCCATGAACAACCCTGCGCAGACTTTTCCGCGCACCACGCTGCTCTTTGTCGGCGCGCTGCTGCTCGGACTTCTCTTAAACGCCGGACTTGCCCATGCCGTCCGCCTGAAAGACCTGGCCTCGGTGAAAGGGGTGCGGAACAACCAGCTGGTGGGCTACGGCATTGTGGTGGGCTTAAACGGCACCGGCGACGGCAACAAGGCCGCCTTTACCGGCCAGGGTCTCACCAATATGCTCAACAATCTCGGGGTCAAGGTGGACCCGGAAGCCACCAAGGTGAAAAACATCGCCAGCGTCATGGTGACCGCCACCCTCCCGCCCTTCTTCAAGACGGGACAGAGCATCGACGTGACCATTTCTTCGGTGGGCGACGCCACTTCCCTCCAGGGCGGCACCCTGCTGGCCACCCCGCTCAAGGGTCTGGACAACAACATCTATGCCATGGCCCAGGGCCCCATCAGCATCGGGGGCGGCTCGGACGGCAGCGCCGCGGCGCAGAAAAAAAATCACCTGACCGTGGCCCGGATTGCAAACGGCGCCTCGGTGGAGCGGGAAGTGCCGATGAGCTTTGCCAACAAGGAGAGCATCACCATC
>JAJZSH010000042.1 GCA_021822005.1 Deltaproteobacteria bacterium
CAAACTCAATACCATGGTGGGCTTTGCCGAGGCCTTGAGTTGCAGGCGGCAGGTGCTGCTCGGCTATTTCGGCGAGCGCCTGGCGGAAGACTGCGGGAATTGCGATATCTGCCTCAACCCTCCGGAGCTCGTCGATGTGACGGAAGACGCCCGCAAGGCCCTGTCCTGCGTCTTTCGGGTGGCTCAGCGTTTCGGGGTGGGGCATGTGATCGAGGTGTTGCGCGGCTCAAAAAAAGAGCGGCTCCTGCAGCTGGGGCACGACCGGCTTTCCACTTACGGCATCGGCGCGGACAAAAGCCAGGAGTACTGGGGCAGCCTCCTGCGGCATCTGGTGCAGCAGGGGTATCTGGAACAGGACGTGGGCAATTACTCGGTGCTCAAATTGAGCGAGTCAGCCCGGCCCCTGCTGCGCGGGGAGCAATCCCTGGCCATGGCGAAACCCAGGGCGAAAACCGTTCCCCTTCCCAAAGCTGTCCGGCGCAAGGCCGGTGATCTGGAGTATAATCAGGAGTTGTTTGACAAACTGCGTGCGGTGCGGAAAACCTTGGCCGACGCGGCTGGGGTCCCGCCGTTTGTTATTTTCAGCGATGTCGCCCTGGCTGAAATGGCTGCCTATCTGCCCACCGACAACGAGGCCTTTTTGCGTATCCATGGAGTCGGCGCCCACAAGCTCGAACGCTACGGCGCGGATTTTCTTGCCGAGATCCAGCGGTTTTGCAACACAACTGCGGGAGGGCATTAAAGATTTTTCAGGGAAAGGTAAGAACCGGCGGACAAAGGCTGTGCTGGAAGCGAAGCGAACTCAACTCAGCGCCAGCCGATGGTTATCTGTCCCGCGACATCAATGTGTTAATCGAAGTTGGAAGGAAATTTCATGCAACCGCCTGTCAATTGTCCACAGAGGGACCTTGGTCAGCATGGCGGACATGAGCAAATGAATATCAATATAACCCAGCCCTTTTCCCATCAGCGCGTAATCTTCAATGAATGTGATGAGTTCCTCGTCATCTGCGCAGGTCGCCACGGGAAGCTCTTGGAGGAGGGTGAGTATTTCCGTTCTCTTCTTAAAATATCCGCAGGCGAGCTCGCCAATGATAAACGGGTGACACATTACCTGGCCATCATTTAATAATGCTCCAAGTCCGATAGTCCCGGATCGTAAATGCTCTACCCAAACCGAGGTATCAACCAGAATCATATTATGATCCCTCTGTTCTTCTTCGAGGGATCATTTCCAGATTTTTTTCAGTTCCCCCCAATCCGGCGAGTCTTTTCGCGCTTTCCTTGGCGATAAGCGCCTGTAGCCCGAGCTTGACCAGAGATGTTTTTTCCGTAACCCCAGTCAATTTCGCAGCTTTTTCCAGCAAGGTATCTTCGATATTCAGCGTAGTTCTCATGGGTGCTCTCCTTCGCATGCATAGTTTGTATGTATCAATATGCATCTTTGGTATGCTCTTGTCAAGGTCAAGCGCGTGGAGAAAGATTCAGGAGCCGTTACGGGATAACCATCGCCGTTAACAGCAGCGTTAGCGGCGCTGCTGCCGTTCATGCCATTTAAATGGCATGATTATTTTGTTGCAACGGCTTCCGCTTCGTCGTCGCAGTCAACTTTTTCGATGGAGCCTTTGTCTTCCATCATGGCCTCACGCCCCTGGCTGCTGACAGGATTTTGCCAGCAGGTCCTGAAGCTTCCGGGGCGAGGACAGGCAGGCGCAGCCCTGACTGCACTCATTGAGCAGGGCGCAGAAGTTGATGAACTCCTCCATCAGGTTGGTGGTGGCTTTTTTCTTGTATTGAATGATCTGCAGGGTCCGTTGCATGTCGACGCCCTCCACGGGCAACCCAGCCAGCCAGCCCTGTTCCACCTCCCGGCAGACGGTCAGTCTTGAGAGGCAGGCGACCCCGGCGCCCGATTCAACCGCCTTTTTGATGGCCTCGGAATGGCCGAGTTCCATGACCACCTTGAGTCCGGTTACGTGGCGGCCTAATTTTTTCTTGAAAATCTGGGCCGTGCCCGAGCCCTTTTCCCGCATGATCCAGTCGCATCTCTCCAGATCCTCCGGCACCCGGAAGGTCTTCTGGGCGGCTATTTCGCTGGCCGGGCTGGCGATCACCATCAGTTCATCCTGTAGCCAGGGAAGCGTTGCAATCTGGTCATTGCTGACCTCGCCCTCCACAAAACCCAGATCCATGCTGCCGCCTACGATGAGTTCCTCGGCATGGCTGGTGTTGCAGACCTGCATATCGATGGAGACAGAGGGATGCATATGCTTGAAGGCGCCGATCAGGTAGGGAAGGACATAATTGCCGACGGTGGAACTGGCCACGATTTTGAGGGCGCCGACAACCTTGTCCTTTTTCTCGGTCATCAGGGTCTCGATGTTGTTGACCTGGCAGAGGATCTCCTTGCCAAAGGGCAGGAGGTACCGGCCACGGTCATTGATCAGCAGGGTGCGGCCCCGCCGGTCAAAGAGCGGGCCGCCCAGCTGATTCTGCAGCTCGTTCAAGGCCATGCTCACCGCCGATTGGGTCAGGAACAGCTTTTCGCTTGCCTTGGTCACCTGCTGGGTTTCGGCCACGGCGACAAATATTTCCAGTTGTCTCAGGGTAATGGTCATCAGGAGTTTCCTCGCACGATAATGATTGGGCTCGCTTTCCCCCTCAGTATTACCATAAGTAAAACTTGGGATAAATATTTATATTATTCATTTTTATTTATCATTGGTGTTCGCTACAGTATCTTTTCTGTCAAGGCAGCACGGGGAGCGGAAACGGGCAAGGATCGTTTTCCCCGGCACAAGCGCCTGGTCGAGCCATAAATATACGTCAGCAAGAAGGAGAAATGCCCATGGGAAAGTCAGAAGATGCCATCTGCAGGATTGCCCCTGTTCGCAACGCCTCTCCGGTCAGAAACGGAGAAGCTCCGGGAAACCGGCCGGGGAATTGGCTCAATACCGGGTGTGGCAAACATGCACACGCCAGCAATGCGCCGGGAGAGCACCACGGAAAATTCCCCCGGTTCACCCCGCGTCTGGAGATGTATGTGTTTCATCACGGGGTCGGCCGGGTGCTCGACATCAGCATGGGTGGCGTGTCGTTTTCATATATTGCCGACAAACACCCGCCGGAGGAACTGCCGACGGAAGGGATACTCTTTACGCACAGCGGCCAGCACATCCAGGGGATTCCCTTCGAGATCATGGCCGATCACATGTATTCCCGGTTTTTTTCAAGCGAGTATTTTGTCATGGAAAGACGGGTCCGCTTTGGCGAGCTTTCCGATGTTCAGGTCAGGCAGCTGGAAAGCTTTATCCTGAACAATGCCCACATTCCGCAATTTTCCTACGACACGCGGTACACGGAGTATAAATCCGTTTATGCCCCCGTCGGAGTGCCTTCTTTTGACAGGAAATCGCGGGCGTCGGAGGACAACGTGGATGTACGCCTGGCTTGACCGGGCCGATATCAGGATTTCCGGGGGGATGGACAGGTACTGCCAACCCCTGATGCGATTCCCCATCGTCCGTTGATCCGCATCGCCCTCCTGCTCCTGCTTCTCCAGTTGCCGGGGACGATGCTGCCCCTTGATCCTGCTGCCGGAAATCTGCTTTACCCACCCGCCTTTCGGGCTGTCGCTTGAAGGGCAATATATCGTGAAGAATATCTTTTTGGTGGGCGCGGCTTTTATGATTGGCGGAAAAGTCCGCGCCCCAGTGATCGCCCTCAGCACCGGCTGTACTCCCTCGCAGCCGGGGCGACTGCGGCCTTGCTCAGCCATTCTCCCCTGGGCAAGGCCGCAGAGTTTTTTTCAATGAGTGCGAGGGATATTCTCCGGCAAAAGCTGCCTTCAGCGCAGGCCCAATTCCAGCTTGGCGGGCACGGCCCTGTCCTGTTCTTCGCTCTGCACGGCAGCGCCGATGGTTATCCGGGCTGTATCCGCTCCGGCCCGGCCCGTGAGTTCCTGAACGATTGCCATCCCCCGTTGTTCGGCCAGCGTCTGCAGCTCCGTCTGGGGCAAGGGCGCTGTCTCCACCAGATATTCAAACAGGGCCTGGTAGAAATCGCGATCCTCGCTGGCCCGGCCGAGCAGGGCCAGGGCTGGGTTGACCCGTTTGGCCTTGTGGCCGGTGGTCTCTTCATAGCCGGTCTCAAAGGCGGCCAGCTTGTTTCCGGCCAGGTTTTCCAGGGCGCGCTGGGTCTTGGCGTTGTCATAGGCAACCGGGCCGGGGTCTTCATCCGGTTCCAGTTTCACCCCAAGTTTCTGCGCCAGGGCGCGGCGCACCTGCGCCGACTTGAGCGCCGCGCCGTCCAGGCCAGGCTCAAAACCGCCATGCACGGTGAGCTGGAGCTGTTTTCGTTTGCCAAGAGCCTCCGCTACTTTTTTAAGTTTCTCCTGCTCCGGCGGGGCCAGTTCCGCCCGGCCCGGTTCGAAGAGGACCGCATCCATATTCTCGGAATGGCCGCCGAACAGGGCGGCCAAGGCGCGAAACGGCGCGGTCGCGACCTTGGCGAGCAGGTTGAACAGCGCCTGTCTGATGACCTGCCCGTAAGAGAATTCCGGATGGTCGATGTTGCCGCGGATGGGCACCGCGATATCGATCTTGCCCTCGCTGTCGGTGAGCAGGGCAATGGCCAGGTCCAGGGGCAGGTCCCTGGCGCTGGGGCTTTCGACCCGCTCGCCCAGGGTGAAATCTTCCAGCTCCACCGTGTTCTCGCCCAGCAGTTCGCTGTCCTTGATCTTGTATTCCAGATCGAGGTTGAGTTTGCCCGAGGCGATGGCCCGCCCGGCGAAGGTGGCGCTGTACGGGGACAGGGGCGTCATGGCGACATTGCGGAAGGCAACCCTGATGTCGGTGAACTGCTTGGGGTTGGACGGGGTCAGGCTGCCCTCGGCCCTGGCCTGACCGAACTCGCCGACCCTCCCTTCGAATCTGAGCGAGGCGCGGCTGGCGGGCTTTGTGGAGATGCCGGTGGCCGCGCCTTTGCACTGCCCAATCCGGGTGGCGAAGGGCAGGACCAGGCTGAAATCGGCAAAATCGACCACGCCGCCTTCCAGACGGACCCGTTCCACCGCTACGGGAAAGGGGGGCTTCTCCGTCTCCTCCGATTCGGCCTCGTTTTCCTGTCTGCGGACCTTGGCCAGATTGAGGCTTTTGTCCTTGAAGATGATGATTTTTGCCCCCGGTTCCCGCAGCCGGACCTCCTTGATGGTCAGGCGGTCCGGGTTGAGGCCGAAGTCAAGCCCGCTGGCGGCAAGTTCTTTCCAGGCAAGAAAGCGCTCGCCGGTATTCTCCTCGTTGAGCAGCAGCTTTCCGATCCTTGCCTCGCCCTCCACGGTGAGCGAAGGCTGTGGTCCGTCCGTGGCATAGAGCAGATGCGTATTTGCCGAGAGGTCGCCTGAAACAAGGGTCAGGGCTGCATGCTCTGTAACCAGGGATGCCAGCGGCCTGAGGTTCAACTGCGCGATGGAGACCTGCGCTTTGATCTGCCCGAGCTGCCCGACCTGCCCATCTGATTGCGACATGGTTCCGCTCAGGCTGGCAGAGCCGCCTTGCCGTATTCCTGCCTGGGCCTCGAAAGAGACCGGCCTTCCGCCGGTACTGCCGAAATCCTTCACCTCCGCCCGCAGGTCGGTCAGGTCATAGGCCAGCGGCGGTTTGCTTTTCTGGTCAACAAAGCCAAGACGAAAACCGGACACGGCAAAGTGGTTGAGCGCCAACTTCCAGGGCCGTTTCCGGGCAGGGCCGGCTTCTGCCTGTGTCGCCTCCTGTCCGGTCTCGGGTCGGGCTTTTTTGCGGTCTGCTGCTTTGCCGGGGCTGGCTGGGGTTTGGGCAAAGGTTACGCCGCCGCCGGTAAGGGCAAGGCGTTTGATCGAGGCTTCCTGTCGGCCAAGGTCGAGGCTGCCCCCGGCCAGCGACATGGCCAGATCCGCCTCCAGGCTGATGGGGGTGGCGCGGCTTGCATCGCTGTAATGCAGGCCGAGGTCGGTGGCGGCGAAGGCCTTGATTGCAATCCGCCAGGGCCGCCAGGGGGGCGCCTCGTCGGTGGCGGGTTTGGCTTTTTTTGTCGGAGATTGTGGCGTTGCCCTGGCAAGCCTCTGCCAGTTGCCGACCCCTGTCTCGTTGACCAGGGCCGCCACCCGCCCACCCTTGAGCACGATGGATGGAAAGACCATCTGGCGGGTGACACAGTCGATCTGCCCGCCCGAGGCGGTGAGGCTTTCCAGTTTCAGGAGCGGCTGGGGCGCGCCTTTTTCGGTCAGGGACAGGTCGCGCACCGTGAGGCTGAGGGGGTTCACCAGCAGCGCGGGCTCTCCGTTTTGCAAGGAAAAATGGTAGCCTGCGGTCAGCTGGGCCGTGCCGGTGGGTTCCGCCAGGTTCAGGCGGTTCCGCAAGAGGTTCCAGATCGAGGCTGTTTTGAAGTCCTTGATTTCGATGGCACCGGTGGCCGAGATCGGCTGGAGCGACATCTCGCCCTGCCAGCCAAGGGTTCCGCCGTCAGGCAAGGAGGCGGAAACAGCGTAGGTGCCGCGATGCTCGGGAAGGGTGGAGATGGTGTTGAACTCAAGGGCGATGGGCGTGATCGTGGTGCTGGTCGGCTTTGTTTTGGAATGGTCGGCCACTTGCACCGCGCCGCCGGATAGCGCCAGGTGCTTCAGCAGCAGGCGTGGGGGGGCTTTTTTTTCAGCGTCCGGCGGCTCCCCTGACTGTGGCAGCCTCTCGATAAGCTTCGCCAGGTTGAGGCGGCCATCCGCGCCGATTACCAGATGAAGGGCCGGACCCTCGATGGCAAGGTCGGCAAAGGTCCAGGCCCGGCGGAAAAGGCTCTCCAGCTCGAAGTCGATAAAGAGCCGTTGCACCGAGAGGAGCGGTTCGCCCTCGTCGCTTTGCAGGCTGATTCCCTCGGTCTCACAGGTGAAGAGCACCGGATTGATCCGCACCTGGCCGAGCCGGACCTGGAGATGAAGCTGCTCCGCCGCATACCGCGGGACATACCGGGTGATGAGGTAGGGGGCCAGGAAAAATCCCGCCAGGGTGTAGACGGTCAGCAGCGAGGCGAGGCCGATGCCCAGGATGCAGAGGCGGCGGCGCCAGACTGGCGGCAGAGAAAAGGGGGGTCGCGCTGTTTCGATACTCTCTGGCAATGGCTTCTCCGTGGGAAAGCGCACCTGGAGCGGAGGGCAACAAGTTGTTTTTTCAGGCCGCGGCCGCAAGGCCTGTTACCCGATTATAGCATAACAGAAAATTTGCAGGACGATGAGACTGTAAATCCCGGCCAGCACATCATCCAGGACGATACCCATGCCGCCGTTGATCCGTCGGTCGATGAGGCGGATGGGGTAGGGCTTGAAGATGTCGAAAAAACGGAAGAGGACAAAGCCCAGCAGCCAGATCAGGGGGTTGTCCGGCGCGGCGATGAGGGTGATGAGCATGCCGATGATCTCGTCGATCACCACCACGCCGGGGTCTTTGCGGTCCAGGATCTTTTCGGCCTGCCCGGCAGTAATGACACCGATGAAAAAGATCGCCCCCAGGGCAAGGGCATAATGGCCCGGCGCCAGTTGCCGCAGAAAAAAATGCAGGGGCAGGGCCAGCAGGGAGCCCCAGGTGCCGGGGGCCTTGGGCAGATAGCCCGCGCCGAAACCGGTGGCAATGCCCATGAACAGTCGATCCATTTAGGTTTTCCCTTTAAACTCTCTGCGTTCGGCGCACCCCACTTCGGCGTACACCTCTTTGAGCGGGACGTTGTTTGCGATTGCCACCCGTTTGCAGTCCTCATATTCCGGGGTCACTACTTCCCCGGCCGGAGTCGTTACCTTCTTTACCCGCACCTCGCCCCAGCGGGTGGGAACCGTGCCGGTTTCCCGGGGCAGGGTCCAGCGCTGTTCCGGGCGAAAACGCAGGCCGATGGCCGTGGTCTCGCTTAAGATGCATTCCTTGACAGCCAGGGCCGCAGCCCGGTCGCAGATCACCCGCAAGAGGAAGCCGGGCCGTCCCTTTTTCATCTGGATGGGGATCAGGGCCACGTCCAGCGCGTCCAAGGCAAACAGCCGTTCACTGAGATAGGGAAAGGTTTCCGGCGACCAGTCGTCAAGATGGGTTTCGACAACCTCCACCTCCTGGGCCTCGACCACGGTCCGGGCGGCGCCGATGACCAGTCGCAGAAGATTGGGCTGACCATTGGCCAGCTCCTGGCGGCCAGCCCCGTAGCCCACAGCGGTCATGGTCATGGCCGGCATGGGACCATAGCCGGTGGCCAGGGCCTTGATTATGGCCGCCCCGGTCGGGGTGACCAGCTCCTGGGTCAGCTCGACCCCGTAGGCGGGGACACCTTGCAGCAGTTCGCAGACCGCGGGCGCCGGCAGAGGCAGCAGGCCATGGGCGCACTGGACCCAGCCGCGCGGCATGGGCAGAGGGGCGCAATGCAGGCTGGTGATGTTCAGGGCGGCAAGACCGATGGCCGCGCCGACTATATCAATAATAGAGTCGATGGCGCCCAGCTCATGGAAATGCACCGTATCCACCGGCCTGCCATGCACCTTGGCCTCGGCCTCGGCCAGCAGGGAGAAGATGGAAAGCGCTGTTTCCTTGACCGGTTCTGCGAGCTTGCTTGTGGTGATGATCTGCCGGATATCCCCCAAGGTGCGGTGCGGATGGGTCTCGGCGGTTTGGACCGCAAGGGTGGTGGCGGCGATGGCCCCGCAGGCCTTTCTGCCCACGGTCAGGGTATAGCCGTCGAGGTCAAGCAGGGCCAATTGCCTGCGCAACTCCTCGGCCGGCAGACCGGCATCGAGCAGGGCGGCAAGGAACATGTCGCCGCTGATTCCGGAAAAACAGTCGATATAGGCGAGGCTGCGCGGGTTAGTCATTTTTTTCCGGCGGACCAGGGTTTTTGGGGCCATTGTTGGGAAAGGTCCGTCTGCTGTAATGGGTGAGCCAGGCGAGGATCCGTTTGTGATAGAAGGCATACGGAATGGCGATCAGGGCTGAAAGCGCCAGCAGAACCGCAAATTTCAGATAGTCGCCTTGATAAATCTCGGCCCCCTGGAAGGAAAGGAGCAGGGTGCCCGGCATCCGGCCCACAAAGGTGATGAACAGAAATACCGGCAGCGGCATGTGGCTCATGCCCAGCAGGTAGGCCAGGGAGTCTTTGGGAAAGCCGGGCAGGAGAAAGAGGACAAAGGGGATGGCAAAATCTCCCTTGCTGACCAGATGGTTGAACCGCTGGTAGATGGCGGAATGTTCCAGGCGGCGGCGGACCAGATCGCTCAGCAACCGGCCGATCACAAAGGCCAGCCAGGAGCCGATGGTGAGACCCATGGAGGAATAGGCAAAGGCGGGCAGGGCGCCGAAGAGGTAGCCGCCAAGGATGCCGCTTGCCTCGCCGGGGATGGGGGCAATCAGTACCTGGAGGATCTGCAGGGTGATGAAGATGAGCGGCGCGAAGACGCCTTTGGCCAGGATGGCCTCCCGGATCTGTTCCCCGTGCTGCCGTGAATTTTGTAAATAGGAAAGGACGTTGCCGAAAAGGTTGCCCTGCTGGAACGCATAGAGGGCAACGGCGGCAAGCCCGGCCAGGATGAGAACAAGGTAGAAGATGCGGCTTTTCAGAAATCTGGTCATGTGGGAAACCGGAGGCCGGGGGCAAGGGGCCTGCCCCGGAGAAAGGCGTCCGCGCTCATCCGCTTGCCGCCTTCAAGCTGCACCTCGCCGAGGCGCAGATAGTTTTCGCCCGTGGCCACCACCAGCCCGGTCTTGTCGGCCCTGCACAGGGTGCCGGACGCTTCGCGGACAGGGCCAACGCTCACCAGCGGCGCAAAAAAGCGCAGCCATTTGCCCTCCAGGGTGGTGTGGGCCATGGGCCATGGGTCCAACCCCCTGATCTGGCAGCTGATTTCCCTGGCCGGCCTGCGCCAGTCGATCTCGCTCAACTCCTTGGAGAGCGGGGGCGCCGGGGTGGCCAGGCTTTCCTCCTGTTTTTGCGGGGGGAGATTCCCGGCCTTGAGCCTTTCCAGGGCATTAATGAGCAGCCTGCCTCCGAGTTCGGCCATCTTCACGGCCAGGCTGCCTGCGGTATCATCGGGGGCGATGGCGAGGCGACCCGGCAGGAGAATGTCGCCGGTATCCATGCCTTCATCCATCTGCATGATGGTGATGCCGGTTTCGGTGTCGCCGTTCAGCACCGCCCACTGGACCGGAGCCGCACCCCGGTATCTGGGGAGGAGCGAGCCGTGCACGTTGATGGTGCCCAAAGGCGGCAGGTTGAGCAACGGCCCGGGCAGGATGCGGCCATAGGCCGTCACTACCATAAGATCCGGGTGATAGCCGCGAAGCTCTTCAAGGAATTCGGCGGTTCTGACCCTGGTCGGCTGGAGGACCGGGATGCCTGCGGCCAGGGCCAGTTCCTTGACCGGCGGCGGGCTCAGCTTGCGGCCCCTCCCCTTTGGCTTGTCCGGCTGGCAGACCACGGCCACTACCTGTTCTCCGTGGTCAAGGAGCGCCTTAAGCGAGGGCACGGCAAACTCCGGCGTGCCCATGAAGATGATGCGGTACCTGCTGGTCGTCACCGGTTATTTCCCCTCTTCGGCCTTGAGCATTTTCTTGAGCTTCTTTTTATACAGCGTCCGCTTGAGGGAGCTGATCCGGTCGATGAACAGGGTGCCGTTCAAGTGATCGAGCTCGTGCTGGATTACCCGGGCGTAATAGCCCTCCGCCGTAAAGCTCAGCGGCTGGCCGGTAATGTCCTGGGCCTCCACCCATATTTTTGCATGGCGGGGCACCTTGCTGCAATAGTCCCGCACGCTGAGGCAGCCCTCTTCGTCAATCTCTTCGCCCTCGCCCCTGATGATCTTCGGGTTGGCCAGCACGATCAGCTCCCTGGGTGCATCCTTTGGTGAAATATCAATGACGCAGAGCTGCAGGGGGATGTTGATCTGCGGGGCGGCAAGACCCACGCCGGGAGCGGCGTACATGGTTTCCGCCATATCGGCCACCAGCTTTGTGAGCTCCTCGCCGAAGTCGCTTACCGGCCTGGCCGTGTTCTTGAGAATGGGAAAGGGATAGGTGACAATTTCTCGCAGAGCCATGGGAGGGTAACCTTGGTGGTGCATTCTTTTTGGGTCTCGCCGGGATGAACCGGGGCGATTATGGAAGCAATTTGAGGCTGTTGCAAAAGTCTTATTTGTGGTTCGACAGGCTCGCCCTGAGCTTGTCGAAGGGTGTTTTCTGAGTCTTGCAACAGGCTCATTTATAACATATTTTCGGGATCAACGTCCACCGACAAATTCACGGCAGCGCCCAGGCGGGCCTGCTCCTGCTCCAGTTCCAGGCAGAGGCCATGCAGCTCTTCAAGGTCCGGGCCCTTGAGCAGGATCTGCCAGCGGAATCTGCCCCGCAATCTGGCAAGGGGCGCAGGTGCTGGGCCGAGGATTGCTGTTTTTCGATACCGGCGCAGCTCTTTGCCCTTTGCGGCCAGGGCCATGGCCCGGTTCTGCACCGCCTCTTCCTGCTCGCCGTCAAGGACAAGGTTGATGAGCCGGCTGAAGGGCGGATAGCCGAGGGATTTGCGCAGCCCGGTTTCTTTTTCGAAAAAACGGGAATAATCGTGGTCGCGGGCCGCGGCAATGCTGTAATGGCCGGGCTGGTGGGTCTGGACGATGACCCGGCCCGGCTGTTCGCCCCGGCCCGCCCGGCCGGTCACCTGGGCCAGGAGCTGGAAGGTGCGCTCGCCTGCCTTGTAATCGGGCAGTCCCAGCCCGGCATCGGCCCAGACTATGCCCACCAGGGTTACATGGGGGAAATGATGGCCCTTGGTGATCATCTGGGTGCCCACCAGAATGTCCACCTCCCGGTCATGCACCGCCCGGAGGATGCGGAGGAAATCCTGGCGCTTGCGGGTGGTGTCGTGGTCGAGCCGGGCGATGCGGGCCTTGGGGAACATCCCCTGGAGTTCCTCTTCGATGCGTTCCGTGCCGAAACCGATGGGAGCGAGGTTGAGCGAGCGGCAATTGGCGCAGACCGTGCGGCTGTTGGTGGCAAAGCCGCAGTAATGGCAGACCAGTTCGCCCCTCCCCTTGTGCAGGGTCAGGGTTATCCGGCAATGGGGGCATTGCACGGCCTGGCCGCAGTCGGAGCAGAGCATGCAGCTGGCAAAGCCCCGGCGGTTTAAAAAGATGAGGCTCTGTTCCTGCCGGGCCAGGGTCGCCCGCAGCGCCTGGGTGAGTTGCGGGGAAAAGAGCGGCGGCCGGCCGGAGACCGTGTTCACTGCCTGCAGATCGACCAGCTCCACCTGGGGCAGGGGCCGGTTTTCGATCCGGGCCGGCAGGCTGAGCAGGGTGTATTTGCCATTGAGCGCATGCTGATAGCTGGCCAGCGACGGAGTGGCCGAGCCGAGCAGCACCGTGGCGCCGCCCTGGCTGCCCCGGAGCAGGGCCAGATCGCGGCCCTGGTAACGGAGGCCGTCTTCCTGCTTGTAGGCGCCGTCGTGTTCCTCATCGACGATGATCAGGCCAGGGTCGGCAAGGGGAGCGAAGATGGCGGAGCGGGCGCCGATCACGATGCGCGCCTCTCCGGAAACAACCCGCTGCCACTGGTCAAAACGCTCCCCTCGGGCCAGGCCGCTGTGGAGCAGGGCCACGGTCTCGCCGAAGCGGGAAAGAAAATGCGCTTCCAGCTGGGTTGCCAGGGCGATTTCCGGCACCAGCACCAGCACGCTGCGCCCCAAGGCCAGGGTGGTTTCCGCGGCCTGCAGGTAGACCTCGGTCTTGCCGCTGCCGGTGACGCCGTGCAGCAGGAAAGCACCGTATTTTCTTCCGGCAACGGCCGGGTTCAGTTGGGCAAGGGCGGTCTGCTGATCAGCGGTCAGCTGTGCGGGCCTGGGGAAAAAAGGCGGGGTTTCGCCAAAGGGGTCCCGATACACCGGGCGCTCTGCCAGGCGGATGATGCCTTTTTCGGCCAGACCGGCGAGGGGTTTGCCCGCCCCCCGGTAGATGGCGGTCAGCTCCCGGCGGGGAATCCCCTGAGCCGAATCTGTCCGCATCTCCTCAATGAGGGCGATGGTCTTCTGTTCCGAGGGCTTGAGGCCGGCGAGGGCCTCCGGGGCAAGCGGTTCTGGGGAAAGGAACACGCAGGTTTCGGTCTTCTGACCGATGCTCGCCCCGGCAATAATCTGTTCCACGGAGATCAGGCCCTGCTCCGCCCATTGTTCGATGAGGCGTCTTTCCTTGCCCCGCCAGAGCTTCCGCACGGTGGCTCCGCTCAGTTTTTTCTTGGCCGTCAAATTGGCAAGCCAGGGATGGTCATGGGCAAGCTGTGGCTGTTCAATAAGAAAATAGTGCAGCCCCGCCTCGGTGGCCTTGAGCCGGCGGCCGCTTTGCGAGGTGAGTCCGCCGGGCAGCGCGCCCCGGATCACCTCGCCGATGGGATAATGATAGTAGCGGGCCACCCAGCGGAAAAAGGGGACCAACCCTTCCGGGAAAATCGGGAAACCATCGAGGATCTCGGCCACCGGCTTGAGCCGGAATCCGGGTTTTTCTTCGCTCAAGGCCAGCACATAGCCGGTGAGCAGGCGTCCGCCCAAGGGAACCAGCACCCGCTGCCCCGGGGCGGGGATTTCGCCACTGGCCGGGATGGCGTAGGTCAGGGTCTGCGGCAGGGGCGCGGCAACGGCGACTTCAAGATAGGGAGGGGATGCGGACATGGCGCGCTGTCGGTGGATGTGAGAGGCCGCCCTCCGGCTCTGGGAAAAACGGGCGGCCCGGCACGGAGGCCCTGTCTCAGCGCCTCCGTGCGACAAAGATTAAAAATCCGCGCATACTTCCTTGATGTGTTTCCTGAACTCCTTGGATATCACGGGATGGCGCAGGGCATAGGCGACAATGGCCTTGAGGTAGCCGAGCTTGTCCCCGGCGTCGAAGCGGGTGCCGGTGAATTCATAGGCATACATGGGGCGCTGTTTGGCAAGGGCCAGCAGGGCGTCGGTGAGCTGGATCTCCCCGCCGTGGCCCGGCGTGGTTTTTTCGAGCATGGCAAAGATCTCCGGGGTCAGCAGATAGCGGCCAATGATCGCCAGGTCGGAGTCGGTGGTGCCGGGCGCGGGCTTTTCCATCATGCGGTCCACTTGATACACCCCTTCCCGGACCTGGGTTCCCTCCACGATCCCGTACTGGCTAGTTTCCTCCGTCGGCACCTTCTGGATAGCCACGATGGGCGCGTCCAGTTCTTCGTGCAGGGTGAGCATCTGCTGGCAGCACGGGATTTTGCTCAACACCAGATCATCGCCCAGCAGCACCAGGAAGGGTTCGTTGCCGATGACATTTCGGGTGGTCCAGATGGCGTGGCCCAGTCCCAATGGTTTTTTCTGGCGGACCGTGGTAATGTCGATGAGGTTCGAGATGTGGTTGATCTCTTCGCAGAGCGCATCCTTGCCTTTTTGCCTGAGCAGGGTGTCGAGTTCGAAATCGTAGTCAAAATGATTTTCAATGGCGGATTTGCCCTGGCTGGTGACAAAAACAATCTCTTCGATCCCGGAGGCGACCACCTCTTCGACAATGTACTGGATGGTCGGCCTGTCGACGATGGTGAGCATTTCCTTGGGGATCGCCTTGCTGGCAGGGAGAAAGCGGGTGCCCTTTCCGGCCACCGGGATAACAGCTTTGCGTACGTTCATAAGAGACCCGTTGCTGAGTGTTTTTCTAAAAAAAAGAGGACACGCTCCAGTATGGTATATCACATAGCCAAAGATAGCCGCTTCTTCAAGGGAATAATGGCCGCCAGTCGGGACGTATGCATTTTTTCGTAAAAAAGGTAGAAAAAACTATCCGACGCGAGGAGCTTCTTGCCGCCGGAGAGCGCTGTGTCGTGGCGGTATCCGGCGGGCCGGATTCCATGGCCCTTCTCCAGGCGCTGGCGCAACTGGCCCCGGCCCTTGACCTTTTTCTGGTGGTTGCCCATGTGGATCATGGCCTGCGGCCCGAGGAGGCGGCGGCGGAGGCGCGCCTGGTGCAGGAAGCGGCCCAGGCCCTGGGACTTGCCTGTGAGTGCGGCAGGGTGGAGGTTGCCGTCTGCGCCAGGGAGCAGGGGTTGTCCCTTGAACATGCCGCCCGCAATCTGCGT
>JAJZSH010000330.1 GCA_021822005.1 Deltaproteobacteria bacterium
CTTAGCCAGCTCCTCGAAAAGACGGGCGTTGTCCGGAAAGCCCTCGACCATGGTAACATGGATGCGCACCCCGGGATACCGCTTGCGCATCACCTGCTCGAACTCCAGGTAAACCCCGGTGGAATAATGCTCGTTGCCATGGGCGAAATACACCAGTGCCCTCCCACCCTTTTTGGCCATTTCCACGTCCGGGGCAAGAAGGGCCGCCACCTGCTCGATATCGTGCCGGTATTCGTGCTCGATGCCGTGGGTTCCCAGGGCAGGCCGCCCGAGCAGGATCTTTCTGAACGGCATGTTTCTCTTCTTCACGGTTCGGATGGTGTTCAACCCCTGTACATAGGAGGCCAGATCGGCAAACTCCTCCCCGCTGGAGATATGGGTCGGCTGGACGACGATGTAGGCATAGCCTTCGTCCTGCAGATCAGCGATGGCGGCCAGGGGGCCTTTGACATTGATGATTTCCGCGGGCACCTCGGGGTGTTGTCCCACATAGGCGGGGTCCTTGCGCCGCTCCTGCCAGATCCTCCGGATGATGTTCGAGGTGAAGGCCAATCTCACCGGGATGCCGGGCAATTCCTTCTGTATCTGCTCCCGGATATTGAGGATGCCGGGCAAAGCACTTTCATGGCTGGTGCCGAACACCGCCAGCACCACCGCCTTTTTCTCGACCGGGGCAGCCTGGACACCCGCAGCGCCAAGCACCAGAAACAGGGCGACCAGCAACGAAACAGCATACTGCGACATTTTTTTCAAACGCATCTTCTTCTCCATCTTTTAAAAGGTTAATAAGTTTCCTTCAAAAAAAGACGGTATCCCCCTGCGTATTCTGCTTTGCGCGCAAGGCCGGAAACCTTTCCTCGAAGGTTGCAGCAAAAAAATCAACGAGGCAGGTCTCCTGACTTTTCCCAAAACCGGTTCGCCTTCCCGCCCCATGACAAAGGGCAGTGGCCTGAAAACCGGCGTTCCCGCTTCGCGCTGGAAGCAGGAGGAAATTACAGTGGCGGGACCGTTCCCGATTTGCACGGGATTCCCTTTTAAGCCCAATGGGCGCCTTATTGACAAAACACTTGTACTTCTATGCAAAAACTGGCGATTCACCTCCATCCCCAAGGCTTCCTTCCGGAATCGCTTCATCATGAAGGCGCAAAAATCACGCCCCGGATCGACCCTAGCCGAGCGTCACAAGATAATACCCCAGGCCGACGGCCATAACCGAGACCATCCGCAATACCTGGCTCACCCCGACAAGTTCAATGGCCAGCCCCGGCGAAAAAATCCCGACATAGTAAGGGAACTGGTGCCGCACGGCCCGAATCGGCGTCGAGAGGATATTGCCGACCAGCAGGGCCAGAACCACCTCCCGGTAACCGAGACTGTTACCAGCAAGCAGGGCGCTGGCCGCGGCCAGGCCGGCGGAAAACTCAGCGCTGACATGCGCCATGACAATCGCGAGGCTTTGCGGCTGCAACCAGGCGAGAAACCAGACCCTGGTGGCAAGAAACTGCTCGATTGCTTCAAAAACACCATACCTGTTCAACAGAAAGAAAAAGACGTACACCGGCGCTATGAAAAAGAGAATCCTCTTGATTCTCTTCCGGAAACGGGTGAGGCTTTTTTCCATGGCCTGCCGCCAGCCGATCTTTTCCGGCGAGACACACCCGTTCGCCTCCTGACCGGGCACAAGAGGCGGCAACAACACCCTGCCCGCAATCACCACCAGCGCCGTCTGCAGCATGGCCGCGCAGAAGGTCAGGCCGACATACAGGAAGGCCGCCCCCTTGATCAGCGGCAGAGTCAGGAAAAACACCGTGGGCAGGTGCAGAAAGAATCTGGGCAGGCTGTTGAAGAGATTGGCAAGCACCAGTTCTTTTCTGCCAAGCTGCCCTTTGGCAAAGGCCTCGGCCAGCATGGTGTTGGAAGTGACCCCGGAGAAAAATGCCATGGAAAAACTTGCCCCGGAGACAGCGGACAATCTGCCCA
This sequence comes from Deltaproteobacteria bacterium, assembly GCA_021822005.1. Taxonomy (GTDB): domain Bacteria; phylum Desulfobacterota; class Desulfobulbia; order Desulfobulbales; family Desulfurivibrionaceae; genus Thiovibrio. Next base: position 1,981 of record JAJZSH010000330.1, read on the forward strand.
AACGGACTAGGGGCCAGGTAAGACGCGCCAGCCGGTGCGTCCAGTTCAGGGCCTCGATGAAGTTGGCCGCAACAATCCCGAGGGAGACCAAGAACAGGAGCCGCGCCAACGGCCAGAACAGATGCAGCCATAACTCCCTGAAAATATGTGGGTCCATCAGCATAAAAAAATCCCCGGACCGATTTTCTCGATCCGGGGAGTCCCTGTTTCATCCACGGCAGATCACAGCACGATCACTTGTCCACGGCGATTGCGCATCATTATTTTTCAAGGCAGGTCTTCTGACTTCCGGCTCATCCTTGTTTCGCGCCTTCCCATTCAAAAACAGTGGCGTGATTGCGAAACGCGTCCCCGGTTACAGCGGCGGGCCCGTCCCCGATTTACACGGGGTTCCCTTTCAAGCTCCCATGGAGCACCTTGGAAAACAATATGTATCATATCCGCTGAAACTTCGCCATCATTCTTCTTCCAGTCCCCATGGCGCAGCCATATCCTGAAACAACCGGACCCGATTTCGCCCGCAGATTCAAAACGGATTGCTGCTCCACATAATAGCATAAACGCTTAGTTCGTGTCCGTCCGGAAACGAGCAATTTCGTTCGAGAGCAAGGCGCGAGGGAGACGAAAAAGCGGAGCGTACATGGGGTACGTGAGCATTTTTCGGCGACTGAGCAACGCGGCAATCGGGCGAAAGGGCCGTTTCCGGATGGACACTAGTTACAAATTGAGAGCAGCAAACAAGGGCCGGGCCAGTCAACAGGAAGCGC
>JAJZSH010000331.1 GCA_021822005.1 Deltaproteobacteria bacterium
GGCAAGGTGCGGTTGCAGGCAGGCGGATGGCGGCGACAGCGATGCGGCGTCAACCGGGCGCATTTTGCGTCTTTTCGGGTGGTGGATAGCGGGATTGTTTTGCGTCTGTTAGCTGGTGCGGATCAGACTGGCCGCGGAATTTTTTTTGTTCGCGCAACGGAAATTCCGTAAAGTACAACACTTGCCGTTTTTGGGTATCATGTTGTTTTTGTGATTGTTTTGCCAAAATTATAATTTCCGGCTAACAGGATGTTGCGGTAATGGTTTGCGGTGCCACTTGGTGATGTTCGATTGCGCGCAAGCTGCTATTGAAAGAAAAACCTGCGCCCAAAAAGAAGAAAAACTTGACAATGGATAGTTGCAATAATAGGTTTTGATTAAATTGCATATATGGTGACACCCTGATGGGTGTCGAAAAAGTTTCAATTTCCCATTCAGAAAAAGGAGGTAACCGCCGGAGGAAATAGGCGGGGGAAATCGGCGCAACCACCCTGTTTGAGACCGCCATCTCTGGCAGGTATCGATGAAGCAGCAGCCTGGTTGAACAGGCCGTTTGATTGAGGAGGCACAAGATGGAAGGTCTACTTTTTCTGGTTTTGTGGCTTGGCTGTGCAGCACTCCATACCTTGTTCGACCTGAAGATCAAACCCTTGATCCGGGCGCACGAAGAAGAATTCTGATCTTGGCGTACCGGAAGATATGGAAGGGCGGCATCCGGGGGGTGTCGAATTATTGGATCAAGCTTTACAAAAGAGGAGTTTGTCCCATGAACAATCTGTTATCGAATGTGTTTCCGCAGGATGGCCTTGCGGTCAGTTCATCCCGGACTTACAACATTGCCGTTGCGGTGAGCGGCCTTTTTGCCGCCGCCGGCGTTGCCTTCGGCCTCCATGGCATGCTGGTTGGCCATGAACACACCTACGGCGTCAGCCGGGAGATCCCCTGGGGGCTCCTGATCGCCGCCTATGTCTTCTTTGTCGTTACCTCGACCGGCCTTTGCCTGGTCTCCTCCATCGGCCATGTCTTTGGCGTGGAGGCGTTCAAGCCGATCGCCAAGCGGTCCGTTTTCCTGGCCATCGTCACCATCATTTCCGGCTTTTTCGTCATCGGGTTCGAGATCGAGAATCCCTGGCGCATGCCGATCTACAACATGCTGTCGCCCAATCCCACCTCCAACATCTGGTGGATGGGCACCCTGTACGGCGCCTATCTCTTCTTCATGGTGATCGAGTTCGCGCTGCTGCAGATGGACAAGCACAAGATCGCCGGCATGTTCGGCCTGATGGGCGTGATCTCCGGCGTGGCCGCGCACAGCAACCTGGGCGCCGTCTTCGGTCTGCTCTCCGGCCGCGAGTTCTGGCACGGCCCCTACATGCCGATCTACTTCATCACCTCGGCGATGATGAGCGGCTGCGCGGCGGTCATCTTCTTCTTCTGGCTGGGCTACCGGCTCAATGGCTGGAAGATGAGCGAGACGCTCCAGAACTCGCTGCGCTCCACCGCCAAGCTCGGCGCCACCCTGATCGCCGTCATCATGTTCTTCACCACCTGGAAGATGATCTCCGGTATCTCCGGCGAGCCGCCAGGCAAGTACGAGGCGATCATGGCCCTGGTGAACGGCCCCTATTCGGTGAACTTCTGGGTCGGCGAGATCATGCTCGGCATGGTGATCCCCTTTGCCCTGATCCTGATGGCCAGGGCCAGGAACCTGCAGATGCTCTTCGTGGCCGCGGCCTCTTCCGTGGTGGGCATCTTCTTTATGCGCTACGACCTGGTGGTGGTCGGCCAGATTGTGCCGCATTTCCACGGCATGGGCGTGAACGACCTGCCGGAACTCTTCTCCTATACGCCGTCGCTCCATGAGGTGATGGTCACCCTGGGCGGGATTTCGCTCTGTGTCCTGGGCTTCCTCATGGGCGAGCGGCTGTTCAGGGGACATCTCTCCGAGGGACACTAAGAGCATAAGGAGAAAAGGACATGGTGGCCAAGAAAAGAACGGCCATCCAGCCGTTGCGGCCCGACCTGCCGATCTATCCCATTGGTGTGGCTGCCAAGTTGTTGGATGTCCACCCCGGTACTCTCCGGATTTACGAGGAGAAGGGGACTGATCGAACCGGCGCAACATGGCACCAGGCGGCTCTATTCACCCAGTGACATCAAATGGGTGAGCTGCCTCCGCTCCATGATTCATGACCAGGGGATCGGCATCCCGGGGTTGAAGCGGCTGCTCGCCCTGGCACCCTGCTGGGAGGTCGCTGACTGTCCGGCCGAGGTGCACGAGGCGTGCGAAGCCAAAGTGGATAAGGTCCCTCCGCGGACGATGCACATAGCCGGTGATGAGGCCGCCGAAAAAAAGCCAAGGCGGCCGAGTTGGCAAAAAAAAGTCCGGCTCCGGCCGCGACCACAAACAGGCCGGGCGCAGCTGATCGTACTCCCGCTGCGAAGGGCTGGTAACGAGTGAGAAAAAAGCCGGAAAGGTTCGCCCTTCCGGCTTTTTTGGTTGGCTGGCAACGGCATGGAGATAACCCGCAACCAGATTTTTCCCCGTATGCATGGAACCTTTTGGGGACGTCGGCCGCATCGGGGATGATAGAAAGAACTCCCTGCCCGTCCCCTTCGGAAAGGAACAACCGCCATGAAGTCTATCGCCTCGGCAGCGTTGCAGCCGCCATCTCTCCCGCGGCAGGAGATTATCCGGCTCGTTGGCGAGCGGGCGGCGAACATCTTCGATGCCCGCGGCGGCTA
>JAJZSH010000332.1 GCA_021822005.1 Deltaproteobacteria bacterium
CGGCACGGCCCCATCACGCAGTTGCGGCAGGTGGTGCCCAATTCACAGAATTTGCAATGCGGGGTCTGCTGTTCCAGCCGGTCCCAGGCCGTCTCCACCCCGTCGCGCTCGGCCTTGGCGAGCATTCTCCTGGCGTCGGGCCAGATGGATTTCTCCTCAACCGATCGCTTTTCTCTTGCCATGATGCGTTCTCCTCTGTAGTCACCGGTTGTTCCTGGAACGGCTATGACTCTCGCAGTATGATCATACGTTGCCCCTGAAAAAGATTCTGTCAGCTTCCCGACATTTTTCGTTTATTTTTTTAAGGCGCCATAAGCACGCCAGGCAAGACGCCTGAAATATCCTATCACCCATGGGGGAAATCTTTCAAGAGTTCAAGTTTTGGCAGGAGGAACTCTCCCCTTCCCCGCTTGACGATCACCCCGGCCTTGACCATCTCGTTGATGACGGTCGATACGGTCTGCCTGGAAGCTCCGACCACGGCGGCGAGCTGCTCCATGGTCAAATCGACCTCCAGACAGATGCCGCCTCCCTCCGGACGGCCATGGCTTCTCGCCTCATACAGCAAAAACTCGACCAGCCGTTGGGTAACGTCCTTGAAAACCAGACTGGCGATAATGGAAAAGGATTGCTTGAGGATCTCGCCAAAAACACCCATCACGGTCCGGGAAAAAACCGGATACGAGATCATGAAGCGGTGGAATTTAGCGGTGGGCATGGCCAGAAGCACGGTATCGTCAAGAGTGGAGGCAAAGGCCCTGGTGTGGGTACTGTAGATATCGCCTTTTTTCAGGATGGCCAGGGAAAATTCCTTATCCTCAAAGGCGAGATAGACTCGCACCCTCCCCTTCTTGACGACGAACACCAGATCGGCGCAATCATCGGGCTGAAAGATCAAGACGTTGCGGGGGAAGGTCATCTCGCTGAATTCTTCCCGTACCGCCCCATATTCAGGTTTTTGCAACTCCTTGATCAGGTCTATCGAGAAAAGATCCGTTTTCATGGCTGGCTCTATGGGAATCCTTGTAGTCTTCCGGGTGCTTCGGCCTTATGGCTTGGTTTTTCCCTCAATTACTGGGTAACAGCCCTATTTCTCGCCAACCCGCCATGGCCTCAGAGCCAGTTCCCTTGGGGTTCGGGGGTTGTTCTGATCCGCTGCAACTGCTCGGCAAGATCGCTCAACTCCCGCTGCCAGTACTCGCGGGTGCCGAAATCGGGCATCACCCGGCTCAACCCCTCCTCGGCCACCTGATAGGCGCACCAGGCCATGTAATGGATATAGCGCATGGCCCGGAGCGGCTCGATCAGCCGCAGGCTCCGCCGGTCAAAATCCCGGAAGGTCTCGTAGCCTTCGAGAAAGAGGCCGATCTCAACAAAGGTTTCTTCCCGGTAGCCCGGCAGCAGCATCCAGAAATCCTGCACCGGCGGGCCCAGGGCCATATCGTCAAAATCAATGAGATAGAAGGATTCGCCGGGACGGTAGATGAGATTGGAAAAATGGCAGTCGCCATGGATGCGGATCATCTCGATCTTCTCAAACAGCGGGCTGATTTCGGCGATCAGGGTTTTCGCCAGCTCGGCGAATTGCGGGGCAAGATCCACAGGCATGAATTTCCCGGCCAGGAGATAGTCAACCTGTTGCCGGGTTGACTTGCCCGGGGTCATGGTGATCCGCCCCTCCGGAATCCGGCCGGCGCCCACGGCATGGGTGCGGCCAAGCAGACGGCCGATTTCCAGCCACTGCTCATCGCTGTATTCATCCGAGCTGCGGCCGCCGCATTTGGGAAACACGGCAAAATACATCCCTCCATGCTCGCCCAGGCTGCTGTTCCCCTGCAAGGCAAGAGGGGCGATTACCGGAATTTCCCGGCTGGCAAGCTCGAGAAGAAACTCATGCTCGTCCTGGAGCGCGGCACGGGTCCAGCGCCCGGGCCGGTAGAACTTCACCACCAGCCCGGCGCCGTCCTCGCCTTCCAGCTCGTAGACCCGGTTGATATAACTGGCCAGAGGCCGACAGAGATTGGTGCAGCGAATATCCAGAGCCTTTTCCACCAGGCCGAGCACCATATCCGGGGTCAGGCGGTGAAAGGCGGAGTGCGTGTCGGGCGCGACGATACGGTTCATCGTGACTCAATGAAAAATGGGACAAGATCATTCACCCTGTACCCTCCGCAGCATGTGTCATTTTGCCTTTTCATTTTTTTGTCCTTCATTCTTCATTGTGCACTTTTCATTCTGCATTGCTCTTTACCCCAGCGCCACATCAAGAACCATCATCACCGCGAAACCCACCATGGTCGCCATGGTGACGATATCAATATGTTTCGGATTCTGCTGCGACTCCGGGATAAGCTCTTCCACCACGACAAAGATCATGGCCCCGGCCGCAAAACAGAGAGCATAGGGCAGAACGCTCTGCATGCTGAGGACAAAATAGGCGCCCAGCACCCCGGCCACCGGCTCCACCAGGCCGGAGGACTGTCCCAGCATAAAACTTTTCATCCGGCTCATCCCTTCCCGGTGCAGGGGCATGGACACCGCCGTGCCTTCGGGGAAATTCTGCAGGCCGATGCCGATGGCCAAGGCAATGGCGCCACCCAGGGTTGCCGAGGGGACATTGGCGGCCACCGCGCCAAAGGCCACGCCCACAGCCAGACCCTCGGGGATGTTGTGCAGGGTAATGGCCAGCACCAGCAGGGTGCTGCGCTGCCAGGAGGTTTTGACGCCCTCGCTCTTGCTGAT
>JAJZSH010000333.1 GCA_021822005.1 Deltaproteobacteria bacterium
CACAAAAGGAGAGGACCTCATGAAGAGGGGGAATGTCGTCCTTTTGCTGGTTGTGATGCTCGGGCTGCTTACCGGCTCTCGCGATCCTCGTTGTCATGCTGACCGCCACCTGTAGCCTGGCGGAGAATTTCATCCTGACCAGCAAGGATCTCGGCGGCCAGCTCTCCGACCAGCAGGTCTTTTCCGGCTTTGGCTGCACCGGCAAGAACATCTTGCCCCAGATCACTTGGAAAAACGCCCCCGCAGGCACAAAAAGTTTCGCGGTCACGGTTTATTAGTAGTAAATTAGCAGACGGATCAAGTCGGCCTGTGACGGTAATCTCCAACGGGGATGGGATTCACGGATAATCACTTTTGTATTGAGGCCAACATGATTCCTTGGGAGTTGCTGGACAGCGCCCCGGTGCCCGGAGGTAGCGAAACGCTTCGCCTGTACAGGCGGGGCGCGGAGTTTTCCATCCGGGTGGATGGCTGTGAACTGATGAACAGCCGGGTCCATGGCTCGGAGGACACCCTGGCCGAGCTTGCCTGCGCAAGGCTTGCCGGCCGCCCCTCGCCCACGGTCTTGATTGGCGGCCTGGGCATGGGCTATACCGCGGCGGCGGCATTAGAGCGGCTCGGCGCCCAGGCTCGGGTGGTGGTGGCCGAGCTGGTTCCGGCGGTGGTTGCGTGGAACCGGGGGCCTCTTGCCGGTCTGGCCGGACATCCCCTGGAAGATATCCGGGTTTCGGTGCGGGAGATTGATGTCGCCCGGATTTTAAAAACGGAACAGCAGGCCTACGATGCCATCGTGCTCGATGTGGACAACGGCCCCGAGGGTCTGACCCGCACCGGCAACGACTGGCTCTATACCAGGGCCGGATTGACCGCCGCCCATGCCGCCCTGAAACCCTCAGGCATCCTGGCCGTCTGGTCCGCCACTCCCGACCCCGCCTTTTCCCGGCTGTTGCGCCAGACGGGATTTACGGTGGAAGAGGTCACCGCCCGGGCGCGGGGACGTAAAGGCGGCAGTCGGCACCTGATCTGGCTTGCCGAACGCGGGGGACAAGCACCTTGAAGCGTGTCAACAATAAAAAGTTGCCTCGCTTATGAGCGATCTCCACCAAAAACCTGTGGTTCCGGCGCCGACATTGCCCCGGCTGTTCGCCGCCTTTTTACGGCTGGGAACAACCGCCTTCGGCGGGCCGGCCATGATCGCCTATATCCGCGAACTGGCGGTTGGGCGGGAGCGCTGGCTGGGCAAGGAAGCCTTCCAGGAGGGGGTGGCCCTCTGCCAGACGATTCCCGGCGCCACCGCCATGCAGGTCGCGGCCTATGTCGGCCTCCGGGTCCGGGGAGTGCGGGGGGCCATCACCAGCTACCTCGGCTTCGGTCTGCCGGCCTTCCTCCTCATGACAGCGCTCTCGGCGCTCTATAGCCGGACCCATTCGCTGCCCGCCGTGGTTGCGGCGTTCAGCGGCCTGCAGGCCATCATTGTCGCCATCGTGGCCAACGCCACCATCTCCTTTGGGCGAACCTCCCTTTCAGGCTGGAAAACCTGGTTCATCGCCCTCGCTGCCGCAGGGTTGTTCGGGCTTGCGGCCCATCCGGTCCTCATCCTGCTCCTTGCCGCCTTGCTGGGCATGATCTTGAACACCGGGCAACCAACCGCGCCGCAAGCCGACGAGCCCCGGACACACCTGCCCTCCGCCCCCCTGCCGCTTCTCTCCCTGCTGGTTGTCACTGTTGCGGGCTTTGCCCTGCTCGCTTTCTTCCGCTACGACCTCGCGCAACTGGCCCTGCTCATGGCCGGGATCGACCTCCTCGCCTTTGGCGGCGGCTTTGCCTCGGTGCCCCTCCTGTTCCATGAAATCGTTGAGGTCCGCGCCTGGCTGGACGGCCCGACCCTGCTGGACGGCATCGCCCTGGGCCAGCTCACCCCCGGCCCCATAGTAATCACGGCAACCTTTGTCGGCTACCTGCTCCATGGCCTTGCCGGCGCGTTCATCGCTTCGGTGGCCATGTTCCTCCCCTCCCTGCTGCTGCTGATCGGAACTGCTCCCTACTTTGCCCGGCTGCGCGTCTCCCGCCGGTTCAACCGGGCCGTTGACGGCGTCCTCTGCTCCTTTGTCGGCCTGCTCTTCACGGTCACCATCCGTCTCGCCCTGCATGTCCACTGGGACTTGCCCCACCTGCTCCTTGCCGCTGTGGCCTTTGGTGCCCTGCTCAAAAAGGTCGACATCCTCTGGGTGGTTCTTGCGGGCGCCGCCGCTTTTCCTGCCGTTGAGCAATTCCTTGGCAAGGAATAATCCTTGTAACAATAAATTCACCGAAACTCCGCCGAATTCAGCTCATTCGGCGGTCGACCGATGCGATGGATGGGCGCACCACCCGAAGCAAGGTCTTTGCCGCCATCAGCTTGCCGCTGTTGCCGGTGGTTCGGGCCAGGCGGGAAAGAACCGGCGCCGCCAGAGTGCGCCAGCCATCCGAGATGGCCAAAGCCAGACTGACCCAGTTTTGCCCCAGAACAAATCCGGGGCGATTGGTCTTGCCGCCGTGCCGGTGGTGAATCCGCGACTCCGGAGCCTTAGGTGAACAACGGAAGACCACGGTATCGTCAATCACCACAAAGCATCGCTTTGCGGTACCCTGGCGCAGGACGAGACGAGCGGTTTGCAGGCCCAGCGCCACCCAGGACCATTTACCATTCTGGAGCCATTTGTAATAGCTGGTCCAGTGGCGTTTGGGCTTTATTGCCAAC
>JAJZSH010000334.1 GCA_021822005.1 Deltaproteobacteria bacterium
GGGTCAGCATGGCGCCGAAGAGCAGTTCCAGCCAGGGAGGGACCGAACGTTTCGGCAGCGCCTGAGCCAGAAATGTGATAGCTTCAAACAGGGTATCGGGGATATTGCCGTATCCCTTGGTCTCCATAAATGAACGCGAAACTCTAAACTCCAGGTATAGAAAGAAAACCATCCTGATCCGAACGACCGATGCCTGGCGCGGTTGATTACACCATGTCCCGTCGGAGGGCTTTTATGTCACGCCTGATCTGTTACTGTTTCGGCTATACCGAAGAGGATCTGCGCCAGGATGTCCTGGAACACGGCCGCTCGCTGATCATGGAGCGCATTGTCTCCGAGAAAAAAAACGGCCAGTGCCGATGCGCGGAAAAAAACCCCGCAGGCCGCTGATGCCTGGCCGAGGTCCGCCAGGTGGTGGACGCAGCGCTGAAAAACACTTCCGACAAGGAGAACCGCTGATGTATTTCCCTGTTGCCGGTATCGAGGTCAACCCGCTGGTGCCGCCGCTGGTCGCCTTTGTCATCTCCCTGTTCACCTCCATGGGCGGAGTCTCCGGCGCCTTCCTGCTGCTGCCCTTTCAGGTCAGCGTGCTCGGCTTCACCAGCCCGGCGGTCAGCTCCACCAACCAGTTGTTCAACATCGTGGCCATTCCCAGCGGCGTCTACCGCTACTTCAAGGAAGGCCGCATGCTCTGGCCCCTGACCTGGGTCGTGATCATCGGCACCCTGCCCGGGGTCCTTGTCGGGGCCATCGTCCGGATCAAATACCTGCCCGACCCGAAAAATTTCAAGCTCTTTGCCGGACTGGTCCTGCTCTACATCGGCGCAAAGTTGCTCAACGATCTGGTCTTCAAGAAAAAGAAGGGGAATAAACCCTCAATTGAGGAGCGATTTCAGCAGCGACACAGGAAACAGGCCCAGGCAAACAGGCCCGACTCTCCCGCCGCGGTTGCAGGGCTGTCGCGCGTCACAGTCCGGCAATGGACTCCAAGCCGGATCGTTTATGAGTTCTGCGGGGAAACCATTACGGTCAACGCCGTGGGCCTCATGGCTTTGAGCCTCATCGTCGGCCTGGTGGGCGGGGTGTACGGCATCGGCGGCGGCTCGATCATTGCCCCGTTTTTTGTCAGCTTCTTCGGCCTGCCGGTCTATACCGTGGCCGGAGCCGCCCTGATGGGAACCTTTGTCACCTCGGTGGCCGGGGTGGTCTTTTACCAGATTCTTGCGCCCCACTACCCCGGCATGGCCATCGCCCCGGATTGGCTTCTGGGCTTTCTCTTCGGGATCGGCGGCTTTGCGGGCATGTATTGCGGGGCGCGGCTGCAAAAGTTCGTGCCTGCCGGATTCATCAAATGGATTCTGGTGGTGTGCCTGCTTTTCACGGCAGGCAAGTATATCTGGTCCTTCCTTTTTTAGAGGCCGTTACGCTGCCCTGTTACGGATCATTATGCCGTGTTTACAAAGGGTTAGACGGAAAGAACCAGGCGACTCAGCTGACTTGAAGTCTCCGGCAAAACACCCGCAGGCCGCTCTTCCATTTCCTCAAGCAGGCGAAGGCTGGCGACACCATGCCAGGAGGCGTCAAGAAAGGGCGCAGCCCTCGGACTTCGGGCAAAGCCGCCGCCTCCGGTCTGACAGCTGATGATAAACGACCTGGCATTGGCCAGATCAATGGGCCTTGCTCCCAAAAGGGTGAGGGCTGCAAGACCGGCGTGGCAATTCTCGATGAAAGAGGTGGTTCCCGGGAAAAAGCCGAACCCGCCATCGCCGTTCTGCGTATGCTGGAGCCAGCCGACCAGCTCCTCCACCCCCTCGATCGGCTGGCCACCCATGTTTTTCACGAACAGATACCTGGCCGCATCCTCCACCGCGCAACGGACAGGCAACGCCATCGGTCGTTGGGGGTCAAAAAAGTCCGGCTCCTCCCCAAGGATTTCCTTGGCTATTCGGCTCACATAATAGGTGGCGGCAAGGGAAGCGTCCCGGTTGAGACAGGCGGCGAGATGGGAGCGCACCCGCTCGGCATCCATGCCAAGCCCGCAGACGCGGCAGGTAATCAACAGGCGGAAGGTGGTGTCGATCCCCAGCCAGGGCGCGGCCAGCCTTCGGGTAAGATATCCGGCCAGCGCGGGCTCTGCTTGGAGGGCGGACGGGGCTTCGCCCAGAACAAGACCGATGGCCAACGCCTGAAAGGTGTCTTCGATGGTGGCGGGCAGCTGCGGCGTGGCGCCATAGCCGCCCGTGGCCTTGCACCGTTTGTGCACGAACTCCATGAGCGCGGCATGATCAACCTGACGAGCCATCATCTTCCCTCCGTGCTGGCAGAATTCCTCTCATTTCCAGCATACCAATTTCCAGCCACAAAAAAGAGGAGATTCTCAGCGATTGACATTACGGGAATCCTGGTCTACGCTTACCATGAATGACGGCGATGGAGTTCGCCTTTGAACGCTTTGCCCGCAAGGCTGATGACTCCTACTCTTGAGCAAGAGTGGGAGTTTTTTTATTTCGCCATGCAGAAGGAGACCCCTTGAAAAAAGAAAAAACCTTTTTCGGCTTCGGCAAGAACGTCTTCTTCACGGGGCTTGTCAGCTTCTTCATGGACGTAAGTTCGGAAATGATCTACCCGCTCGTCCCCCTCTTTCTGGCCAACGTGCTGGGGGTCAACAAGTCCATGATCGGCCTGATCGAGGGGCTTGCCGAATC
>JAJZSH010000335.1 GCA_021822005.1 Deltaproteobacteria bacterium
ATTTCGAGATCTGCCGGTTGCTGGGGGTGAAACGGGGGCTGGTCATCCTCACCAAGAAGGACATGGTGGATGCGGAGTGGCTTGCGCTGGTGCAAGAGGATGTCCGTCAGTTCCTGGCCGGCAGCTTTCTGGAAGGCGCCCCCATGGTCGCGGTTTCCTCCACCACCGGCGAGGGTATCGCCGAGGTCCGGGAGGCTCTCGACACCCTGGTGCGGGGCAGCGAGTTTTCCGAGGCCCATGGCCCGTTCCGCCTGCCAGTGGACCGGGTCTTCACCATGAAGGGCTTCGGGGTGGTGGTCACCGGCACCTCCATCTCGGGCCGGATCGGGACGGGCGAGGATATCACCGTCTATCCCCAGGGGCATACCGCCAAGATCCGCGGCATCCAGGTGCATGGCCAGGATGTGGATCTGGTCGAGGCGGGCAAGCGCACCGCCATCAACATTCAGGGGTTGGACACGGAGATGATCGCCCGGGGCAATATGCTTGCCACCCCGGGGACTCTCGCGCCCTCCTATCTATTGGATGCCGATTTTTTTTATCTTTCCGGCAACGGCAAACCATTCAAGAACAGAAGCAGGGTGCGGGTGCACATCGGCACCGCCGAAATCTTTGCACGCATCGTGCTGCTGGAGGATGAGGAGCTGCTTCCCGGCAGCCGGGCCAACGTGCAGATTCTTCTTGAGGAGCCATTCGGCGCCTGGCCGGGGGACCGCTATGTGGTGCGGAGTTATTCGCCGGTGTCCACCATCGGCGGCGGCACCATCTGGAACTCCTCTCCGCCCAAGCGGCGGCGCTTCCGGGAGACGAACAGCCCGGTCTTTGCCCTGTATCAGGCGGGTACTGCTGAGGATATCTCCCTCCTGCATCTCAGGGAGGCCGGGGTTGCCGGGCTCACCTTCGAGACGCTTTGCGTGAAGATGGGCCAGTTCGGCAAGCGTTTTCGGAAACTGTTTGATGGCCCCATTTCCAGCAGAAAAATCATCATGGTGGATTCGGACCGGCAGCGCATGGTCGCGGCGGAAATTTTCGAGGCCATGAGCGAATCGCTTAAGAAGATCCTGGCTGATTTTCACCGGGATAATTCGATGAAGCCGGGGCTCTCCAAGGAGGAGCTGCGTTCCCGGCTGCATGGCGATCTGGATCAGAGGTTTTTTCAGCTGCTGCTCAATACCTTGGGCAAGCAGGGGGCAATTGTTGTCGATGAATCGGTGGTCAGGCTGGCCGGTCATCGGGTATCCCTCAAGGCGGATGCCATGAGTATCCGCGCTGAAATGGAGGCATTCTACGGCGAGGCAGGGTTGACCCCGCCCACGGTGCGGGAGGTGCAGGAACGGTTTGCCCAGTATCCCGCCCCCCTGGTGCGTGAGGTTCTTGAGCTTCTGGTCCGTGAGCAGGCCCTGGTCAAGATCAGCGAGGATCTTTATTTTCAGGGCCGGGCCATGATTGATCTACAGGAACAGTTGGTGGCCTTCATCAGGAAAGAAGGGGAGATCGACGCGCCGCGCTTTAAAAATCTCACCGGCCTGACCAGAAAATTTTCCATCCCCCTGTTGGAGTATTTTGATAGAATCAAGGTGACTATCCGGGTTGGCGACCGGCGTTTGCTAAGGGAGCGGATTACTTGAATAGGTTTTCTCCGGAGGCACGGCCATCGGTACGATAACCGGCAATACCGGCGGCTTGAAAACCGCCCAGCTGAAAGGGCTCGAGCGCATTGCCGGGCGCCGGGTTTCCCCGGATCTGGTCATCAGCCCGGAGCTGGCAAAAGAGCTCTGCGCGGTTGCCTTTGAGCTCGGACGGCAGATTGGGGTGTTGCTCAGCCGGTCCGGGCAGGTCGAGGCGGTCATGGTCGGGGATCACCGGTCCATCATGATCCCGGCCCTGAAGCAGTTCCGGGCCTCGGGCGGGCGCCTCAAGGGTTTGCGCTGTGTGCATACCCATCTTGCCGGCGAGGATCTCAGCGAAGACGATCTGATGGATCTGCTCTTCCTGCGGCTGGATATGATGACCGTGGTGAAGATGGAGCAGGGGGTGGCAACGCGGCTCTATTCCGCCCATCTGGTGCCCCAGGCTGTGGAGGGCCGGAACTGGGTCTTGCTGGAGCCGGAGATTCCCAGCCGGCAGGCCAGTTCCTGCCGGGAATTCATCGCCGCCCTCGAGGATGAGTTTGCCAGGGCCAGGCCGGTGCGGGAGATTGATGCGGGCCGGGACCGGGCGATTCTGGTCAGCGTGACTCCGTTGTCCAAGGCCAAGGCCCAGGAGTCCATGGACGAGCTTGTCGAGCTGGCGCGCTCCGCCGAGGTGATTGTCCTCGACACCGTGGTGCAGCGGCGGGAAAAGATCAATCCCCGGTTGATCCTGGGCAAGGGAAAATTGGGCGAGATCATGCTGACCGCGCTGAGGCTCAACGCCAATCTGTTGATCTTCGACCAGGAGCTGAACCCTTCCCAGGTGCGGTCGATAACCGACCACACCGAACTGAGGGTCATCGACCGGACCCAATTGATCCTTGATATCTTTGCCAGACGGGCCTTGAGCCGGGAAGGCAAGCTGCAGATCGAGATGGCCCAGCTCAAATACATGCTGCCCAGGCTGACCACCAGGGACGACGCCCTGTCCCGGCTCACCGGCGGCATCGGCGGTCGCGGCCCTGGCGAGACCCGCCTTGAGGTGGACCGCCGCCGGATCAATGACC
>JAJZSH010000336.1 GCA_021822005.1 Deltaproteobacteria bacterium
GACTGCACTGGACCTGGTACAACCTGCTCGTCCTTTCCATGACCCTGGTGGTGACTGCGGCCAACGGCCTGCTTTTTCTTTTTGCCTGGGAGTGCATGTCGCTCACCTCCTTCTTCCTGGTGATCACTGAGTACGATCTGGCGGAAGCGGTGGAGGCCGGGTGGACCTATCTGCTCGCCACCCATCTCGGCGCCGCGTTTCTTTTTGTCTTTTTTCTCTCGGCCGGCGCGCTTTCCGGCAGCCTGGAGTTTGCCTCTTTCCAGGTGCTCGGCCAACTTTCGGCCCCGGTCGCCTCGGCGTTCTTTCTTCTTCTGCTGGTCGGGTTCGGCAGCAAGGCAGGCATCTTCCCTTTTCATGTCTGGCTGCCCGATGCGCATCCGGCCGCGCCCAGCCATGTTTCCGCGCTCATGAGCGGGGTCATGGTGAAGACCGCCATTTACGGGCTTCTCCGGCTGTATTCCTTTTTGCCCGCCGGTCCGGCATGGTGGGGCGGCCTGTTGATGGCAATCGGCATCATCGGGGCCCTGTTCGGCATTGCCATGGCGGCCCTGCAACGCGATGTGAAAAGGAGCCTGGCCTATTCCACCGTGGAAAACATCGGCCTCATCCTGCTGGCCCTGGGCTTCTGGATGCAGAGCCGGGCCGCCGGGCATCATCTTGCCGCGGCCTTTGCCCTGGCCGGGGGGCTGATCCATCTTCTGAACCACGCCCTGTTCAAGAGCCTCCTCTTCCTGGGCGCCGGCTCGCTCATGCACGGCAGCGGCAGCCGTGATCTCAACCGGATGGGCGGCCTCATGCGCCGCATGCCCGTAACCGGTTTGCTGATTGTCTGCGGCGGCCTGGCCATCAGCGCGCTGCCGCCCTTCAATGGCCTGATCGGCGAATGGTTCATCTACCGCGCCCTGCTTGAGAGCGGCACTGTGCTCTCCGGCCTGGCCGGATTTTTTCCCCTGGTGCTCATCGGTCTTCTTGCTTTGGTAGGCGGCATGGTGATTATCGTCATGACCAGGATCATCGGCATCGCCCTGGCCGGGGAGCCGCGCAGTTCGGCGGCAGCCCGGGCGCATGAGGCAGGCTGGCCCATGTGGAGCGGTATGGCCGCCTTGGCCCTGCTCTGTCTGGCCGGCGGTCTCATGCCGGTTCTCCTGCTGCAGGTGGCGGGCCGGGCCGCAACCCTGCTTGATCCGGCCGCGGCAACCATGCTGGCCGGCAATGCCATGACGCCGTGGTGGCTGGGGATCATGGCAGTTTTGCTTCTTGGTTGTATCCTGGCTGCGTACGGCTTCAGCCGATGGCGGCAGGGGGGCACCATTGTTCCAGCCTCCGCCACCTGGGGCTGCGGCTTTGCCTTTCCCTCAAGCCGCATGTCCTACAGCGCTGAAAGTTATACGGAGCTTCCCCAAAGCGCCATGTTCTGCAACTGCTTAAGTCCCTCAACCGAAGATGGCCGGACCATCGGTTTTTTCCCGGAGGCGAAAAGCTTTTCTTTTGAGGCGCCGGATCCGGTGTTGGAGAAATTGTTCAGGCCTTTCTTCCGGTGGGCCGCCCGGGTCTGCAGTGGCTTCCGCGGCCTGCAGGCAGGCCAGCTGCACGTCTATCTGCTCTATATATTCAGCGTCACCATCCTGCTTCTTTTCTGGGCGGGGCAACGATGATGGGAACTGTTCAGCAGCACCACATCTGCTTTGTCATCGGCCGCTTCGCATACCGGAGTATGGCGGATCGGCCTCTTTCGCGCATCTGCGGCGCTGCTGAACAGTTCCCATTCTGGGCATACCCCATGTCTTTTGCCCTGAGTTGTATAGGCAATGATGATTTTTAATTTCACATCTTGAAGAGAGAACCGTGATGCTCCAACTGTTCCTGCACCTTCTCCTGCTGTTCGCTCTTTCTCCCCTGTTGCCCGGGGTGATCGGCAAAACCAAGGCTCTCTTTGCCGGGCGGACCGGTCCCCCATTTTTGCAGTCCTATTACGACATCTGGAAACTGTTTGGCAAGGGGTTGGTCATCAGCCGCACCACCACCTGGGTTTTCCGGGCGGGGCCGGTGCTCGGCCTTGCCGTGCCGGTGCTCGCCGCGCTCATGGTTCCTTTCGGCGCCATAGGCGCGCCCCTCTCCTTTCCCGGCGACCTGATTTTCTTTGTCTATCTTTTCGGTCTGGCCCGTTTTTTCACGGCAAGCGCCGCCCTGGATACCGGGTCCTCCTTTGAGGGCATGGGCGCGGCTCGCGAGGTTACTTTTTCCTGTCTGGCCGAACCGACGGTTTTTTTCTGCTTCATTGTTTTGGCCCGGCTTTCCGGCTCCCTCTCCCTGGACACCATGTTCGGCCAGGTTTTGAATACGGCCTGGCAGAGCGCGGGGCCCTCCCTGGTTCTGGTTCTGGCCTGCCTGTTTGTCGTGGTTCTGGTGGAGAATTGTCGCATCCCCTTCGACGACCCCAATACCCATCTGGAGCTGACCATGATCCATGAGGTGATGGTTCTTGATCACAGCGGCCCCGATCTTGGCATGATTCTCTACGGCGCAGCCATGAAGCTCTTTATCCTGGGCGCGCTGGTCGTCCGCCTCGTGTTTCCAGACTCAACCGGGAATGTGCTGTTCGACACCCTGCTGTTTAGCGGCGGGATGCTGCTTCTGGCCGTGGTCATCGGGGTGGTTGAATCCACCATGGCGCGGTTGCGGCTGCCGCGGGTGC